>NZ_JBFBMQ010000003.1:0-255702 GCF_040687115.1 Microbacterium sp. NPDC076895 | reverse complement strand
GATCAACGACCACTGGGCATCCGACAGCAACTGGAATCGCGACACCATCCCAGACTCTCAGCCCGACCCCGAACTATTTATCAGACACGCCCTAGCGCTCGCTCGCGGGGGTGAGTGTCGGCGCTCATCGCTTGTCCGATGCTCCGGCAGCGAACCCGTCAGCCGAGACGAGGCCGTCTTCCAGTGCGCGGCGGATGAGGTCGAACTTCGTCGATGCCGACCTCCCGACCTCGACGTACTTGACCCGCACGCGGCTGATGTTTTCTTTCGCCGTCGAGTACGCGATCCCCAGGCGCTCCGCAACAGCTTTCAGAGGCAAACCGGCGGCATACAGACGCAGCACATCTCGTTCCCGCGCCGACAGCTGCGCGTCGGCGAACTCACGGTCACCCTCGATAGCGCTTGCCCATTCGACGTTGTTCAGCGGATCCCCGTTGGCCACAGCGTGGATCGCCGAAATCACGTCGTCGATCGGAGACGCCTTGCTCACGACGCCGATGGCGCCGGCCACGAGGGCTTCTCGCACCGCCGAGGGCCGATCGGCCACCGAGTGCACCAGGATGCTGGACCCGTCGGCGACGAGTCGCCCGACGTTCTCTCGTACTGTCGTCCCGTCGCCCAGGGTGAGATCGAGCACAACCACATCGACCGGTGGCGCGCTCGTGGCGCGCCGCCAGCGGACGTACTCGGTGACAGTACTTCCCGAGAAAACCACCTCGGGACCCCCGTCTGTCACACACGCCGCCTCTACCCCCAAGCGGACGGACTCATGGTCATCGATCAGAGCCACCCGCGTCATGGGGTCACTCTACCGAGCAGCGTCGCGTCGGAGCAGTGCGACAGCCTCCATGTGATGCGAATGTGGAAACAGATCGATGCCACGCACCCGGTCGGCGTGGTATCCGTGGTCAGCGAAGCGGGCGAGATCGCGGGCGAGGGCTACCGGGTCGCACGCGACATAGACGATGGATGCCGGCCCCAGAGCTGCCAGATCGTCGACCACGGCAGCACCCGCGCCCGTGCGGGGCGGGTCGAGCACGACGGTTCCGCGCGCGAGCCGTTCCCGGTCGCGGTCGCTGATCGTCTGGCGAAGGGCACGCGTCCACCGGTCTACCCGCGCCGTCTCCGCTCGCGCTCCGACCCACTCGGCGAGGTTCTCGCCGGCGTGCTCGGTGGCCCGTTCGTTCCCCTCGACCGACGTGATGCGCGCCGCGGGGCCGGCCAGGTCGCCCAGAAGCGCCCCGAAGAGGCCGACGCCGCCGTAGAGATCGAGGTGCCACCCGTCAGGGTCGACACCGCCAGCAAGTTCTTCCGCGACGACGGTTGTGAGGGTGGATGCCGCCAGGCGGTGAACCTGCCAAAACCCGCCGACATCGACGCGGAAGCGCCGGGCACCGACGTGTTCGACCACGACCTCGCTGTGTCGTCGGGCTGAGCTCCCACGTCGATCGGTGGCGTCGGGGCGCGCAAGCACGCGAACGTGGCCGTCAGCGGGCTGGACCAGGTCGACGCGCCCGGGCGCCGGACGCCCGAGCGCCGCGGCTGCCCGCTCGATCGCGGCCGTCGCGAGGGGCATGCTCTCGGTCGGAATGACGCGATGGCTCCGCGCGGCGTACGCACCCATACGACCGTCATCGTCCACGTGCAACGAGACCCGGGTTCGCCACCGCGTACCATCGGGCTGCTCGGCAACGACGTGGTTGCCGACGGATGCTGCGCGCGGGCCCTCGAACTGGACGGGCACTTCCAGGTGGCCGGTGCGCTGCAGGGCTGTCGCGAGGATGCGCCGCTTGAGTTCGCGCTGGTGGCTGAGCTCGATGTGGCCGAACTCGGCGCCCCCGGGCCGATCTGCGGGATCGCGATCGACATCGGCTTCAGGCCAGATGTGGCGCTGGCGATGGGGCGATGGGTCGGTCACCTCGACGGTGTCCGCGCGCCAGAATGACGCCTTCGAGGCGTCGGTGAGCCGGGCGCGCACCCGTTCACCGGGGATCGCATCTGCCGTGAACACCACGCGACCATCGAGTCTGCCGACGAATACGCCGCCGTGTGCGGCATCCGTGATCTCGAGGTCGACGATCTGCCCCACTTCGCCGGTCATGCATCGAGGATCTCACGCCCGCTACCGTGGAACGATGCGCGTCCTGCTGGCATCCACCTCCCCCGCCCGGCGCGCACTGCTGCGCCAGGCCGGTATCGAACCGCTCACCATGGCTCCGGAGGTCGACGAAGACGCGGTCATCCACGCCATCGAGACAGCCGAAGGGCGAACGCTGCCGCCCGATGAGCATGTGTTGCTGCTCGCGCGGCGCAAGGCCCTGGATGTCGTCGCGCGGCTCGCGCTCGACGACGCGGAGTTCGACGGACTTGTCATCGGCGGCGACTCGATGTTCGAGCTCGACGGCCGAGTCCTGGGCAAACCGCACGAGCCGTCAGTGGCGACTGAGCGGTGGCACGAGATGCGGGGGCGCACCGGCATCCTGCACTCCGGGCACAGTGTGTATCGCGTCATCCCGGGCCAGACTCCGATCGAAGCGCACGCTGTGGCTCGCGCGTCGGTGACGTTCGTCGACGACATCACGGATGCCGAGATCGAGGCCTACGTCGCCACCGGCGAACCGCTCGCCGTTGCCGGTGCGTTCACGGTCGACAGCCTCGGTGGCCCGTTCATTTCCCGCGTCGAGGGAGACCCCTCAACAGTGGTCGGCATGTCGCTGTCGACCCTGCGAAAACTGGCTCGAGAGCTCGGCGTCGCGTGGACGGAGCTGTGGAATCGCCCAGAGGATTCAGCGCAGCATCCGTAGACCTCGCTGCACGTTCATCGGGGTTTCTTGTCGGATCAATCCAATTTCGCACCCTGGGGCCTCGGTAGGCTGACATCCATGCCTCACATCGCCAAGGTCCTCGTAGCGAACCGCGGCGAGATCGCCGTCCGCATCATCCGCGCAGCACGGGACGCCGGTAAGGGCTCGGTGGCGGTGTACGCCGATCAGGATCGCGACGCTCTCCACGTCCGCCTCGCAGACGAGGCCTACGCCCTGGAGGGCGCGACGAGCGCCGACACGTACCTTTCGATCGACAAGATCCTCTCGATCGCCCGGCGTTCGGGTGCCGACGCGGTTCACCCCGGCTACGGCTTCCTGGCCGAGAACGCCGAGTTCGCGCGTGCCGTAATCGGCGCCGGCCTCACCTGGATCGGCCCGTCCCCGGAAGCGATCGAGGCACTCGGCGACAAGGTCACCGCACGCCACGTCGCCGAGAAGGTCGGCGCGCCGCTCGCCCCCGGCACTCCGGGTCCCGTCTCCGGCGCCGACGAGGTGCTCGCGTTCGTTGATACGCACGGGCTGCCGATCGCGATCAAGGCCGCCTACGGTGGCGGCGGCCGCGGCCTGAAGGTCGCCCGATCCCGCGATGAGGTTGCCGAGCTCTTCGAGTCAGCAACGCGGGAGGCGATTGCCGCCTTCGGACGCGGCGAGTGCTTCGTGGAGAAGTACCTCGACCGACCCCGTCACGTCGAAACCCAGTGCCTCGCGGATGCCGAGGGCACCGTCGTCGTCATCTCCACCCGTGACTGCTCGCTGCAGCGACGCCATCAGAAGCTTGTCGAAGAGGCACCGGCACCGTTCCTGAGCGACGAGCAGCACCGCATCCTCGTTGAGTCGTCCAAGGCGATCCTGCGCGAGGTCGGCTACCTCGGCGCCGGCACGTGTGAGTTCCTCATCGGGGCCGACGGCACGATCTCGTTCCTGGAGGTGAACACGCGGCTCCAGGTCGAGCACCCCGTCTCGGAGGAGGTCACGGGGATCGACCTCGTCCGCGAGCAGTTCCGCCTCGCCGAGGGTGAAGCGCTCGGCTACGACGACCCCGAAGCTGTCGGCCACTCCATCGAGTTCCGCATCAACGGCGAGGACCCCGGCCGGAACTTCCTGCCCCAGCCCGGCGACATCCACGTCTTCAAGACCTTCGGTGGTCCCGGCATCCGCCTCGACTCGGGTGTGACAGCGGGCGACTCCGTCAGCGGTGCGTTCGACTCGCTGCTGGCCAAGATCATTGTGACCGGCCGTGATCGCGCCGAGGCTTTGGATCGCGCTCGGCGGGCACTCGACGAATTCGAGGTGGCCGGGATGCCGACAGTGCTGCCCTTCCACCGCAAGGTCGTGCGCGACCCCGCCTTCACTGCCGAGGACGGTCAGTTCGGGGTTTACACGAGCTGGATCGAGACCGCGTTCGACAACGACATCCCGGCATGGGATGGCGAGATCGGCGCACCGCGCGCGGAGGAGTCCCGACACACCGTGGTCGTCGAGGTCGCCGGAAAGCGCCTCGAGGTGAGCCTGCCCGACCGTGTCGTGACAGCACCTGCCGGCCGCGGACGCCCCGCTGTTGTGCCGCCGTCGCGGCGCTCGCACGCAGGCAGCGCCGTGTCAGGTGCCTCGGGCGATGCGGTGATGGCGCCGATGCAGGCGACGGTCGTGAAGATCGCCGTCGAGGACGGTCAGCAGGTCGTCAAGGGTGACCTGGTGCTCGTTCTCGAGGCGATGAAGATGGAACAGCCGATTCAGGCGCATAAGGATGGCGTGATCGGCGCGATCAATGCAACGCCCGGTACGACGGTATCGGCGGGGCATCCGCTGCTCACCATCTCCTGAGCGCGGCCACGCGTCCGGGCCTATTCTTCGGGCTCGTCGCGGTCGACGATGTGCATTGCGCGCGCGGCATCCGTGATGGTGCCAGCAAGTGACGGGTAGACGGCGAACACTCGCGAGACCTGGTCGACGGTGAGGCGACGCTCGACGGCGATCGCGATCGGGTAGATGAGCTCGGACGCACGGGGCCCGACGATGACGCCGCCCACGACCGTGCCGCTGCCCTCGCGGGCGATGAGCTTGACGAAGCCGTCCGAGATCCCCATCATCTTCGCCCGGGGGTTCGACGACAGGGGCAGCTTGTGGACGACACCGCCAATAAGGCCTGCGGCGATGTCTTCCTCACCCCACCCGACGGTTGCGATCTCGGGCGCCGTGAAGATGTTGGCGGTGATACGGCGCTTCTCCAGCGGGATGACGACGTCCCCGAACGCGTGGAAGACGGCGGTACGCCCCTGCATCGCCGCAACGGATGCCAGCGGGAAGAAGTTCGTGCAGTCGCCGGCGGCGTAGATGTTCGGGACGGAGGTTCGTGCCACGCGGTTGACGCGGATGTGACCGCTCTGGGCCAGTTGCACACCAGCCTGTTCGAGACCGATGCCGGCGGTATTCGGGATTGAGCCGACCGCCATCAGGCAGTGGCTCCCCTCGACGCGGGTACCGTCCGAGAGCGTCACGACCACACCGTCACCTTCGCGCACCACGGACTTTGCCCGGGACTTGGGAAGAAGCGTCATCCCACCGCGCAGGAAGACGCTCTCGATGACGGCAGCGGCATCCCTGTCTTCGCCCGGCAGAACCTGGTCACGGCTCGAGATGAGCGTGACCTTCGAGCCGAGGTTCATGTACGCCGAGGCGAACTCTGCACCGGTCACACCCGAGCCGACGACGATGAGGTGCTCGGGCAGCGTCTTCATGTCGTAGAGCTGCGTCCAGGTCAGGATGCGTTCCCCGTCGGGCTTGGCGCTGGGAAGCTCCCGCGGCGAGGCCCCCACCGAGATCACGAGGGTGTCAGCTTCGATGCGGTCGAAGTCGGTGCCGCCGGGGCCTGTCGAGACGACCACGGCGTTGTCATCCTCGACGCGCCCGTGCCCCTCGAGGATCGTGACCCCCGCCTGCAGCAAAGACGCACGCATGTCTTCGGACTGCTGGCGCGCCAGGGCGAGCAGCCGCTTGTTCACCTGCGCGAGGTTGATCGCGATCTCGGGCTTGAGGGGCCGGCCGTCTCCACCCTTGGCGAACAGTTGAACCCCGAGCTCCCCCGCGCCCGCGATAGCGACCGCGGCGTCAGCCGTCGCGATGAGCGTCTTGGACGGGACGACGTCGGTCATAACCGCCGAGCCACCCACACCGGCGCGTTCGACGAGCGTGACATCCGCGCCCAACTGCGCTGCCGCGAGCGCCGCCTCGTATCCGCCGGGTCCCCCGCCGATGATTGCGACGGATTGGGTGCGCTCGAAGCTCAAAGACATGCGTCCATTGTTTCAGCACGGCCCCGTTGTTCACGCCAGCGCAGGGTTCCTAGAGTGGGAACATGTCAGACACGCTGAGCAACCCGCTCGATGATCCTCACGCCGACCCGTTCGAGGTCGCGCGAACCGCTGCATCCGATATCGCTCGTCTCACTGGCGTCGAGCATCATGACATCGCACTGACCTTGGGCAGCGGCTGGGGCAAGGCAGCCGACCTCATCGGCGAAACCGTCGCGACGATTGCGGCGACGGATGTCACGGGCTTCAGCAAGCCGGCACTGGAAGGGCACGTGGGGTCGCTGCGCAGCATCCGCACCCCCAAGGGCAAGCACGTGCTCGTCATCGGCGCGCGCACCCACTACTACGAGGGTCACGGGCCGCGCCGCGTCGTGCACAGCGTGCGCACCGCAGCGGCGACCGGCGCGAAGACAATGGTGCTCACCAACGGTGCTGGCGGCATCAAGCCGTCGTGGAAGCCGGGTCAGCCCGTGCTCATCAGCGACCACATCAACCTCACTGGCGCGTCCCCCCTCGAGGGCGCGACCTTTATCGACCTCACCGACCTCTACTCGCTGCGGCTGCGAGACGTTGCCCGGATGGTGGATCCGACCCTCGACGAGGGCGTGTACTGCCAGTTCCGCGGCCCCCAGTACGAGACCCCGGCCGAGGTCCGAATGGCAAAGACGATCGGCGGACACATCGTCGGGATGTCGACCGCCCTCGAGGCCATCGCCGCGCGTCAAGCCGGCATGGAAATCCTCGGGTTCTCACTCATCACGAACATGGCTGCCGGCATCCAGACGACCCCGCTCAGCCACCAGGAAGTGATCGAGGCAGGCAAGGAAGCCGAGCCGGTGATTTCGGCACTGCTGGCGCGCGTTATCGGCGAGCTGTGATGGGGGTGATCGACACCGCCCGGGCCTGGCTCGAGCAAGATCCCGATCCGGTCACGCGGGAAGAACTCGCCGACCTGCTCGATGCCGCGGATGCCGGTGACGCCGCAGCGCTGGGCGACCTCGACGATCGCTTTGGCACCCGCCTCGCGTTTGGAACCGCGGGGCTGCGGGGTGCACTCGGCGCCGGACCGAACCGGATGAACCGCGTCCTGGTGACACAGGCCGCGGCGGGTCTTGCTGGGTATCTGCGCGAGCGAGCCGGGACGGATGCCACCCCGCGCGTGGTGATCGGCTACGACGGCCGTCGGAACTCCGATGTCTTCGCTCGCGACTCCGCCGAGATCTTCGCGGGGGCAGGGTTCGAGGCCGTGCTGATGCCCCGGCTGCTCCCGACTCCTGTGCTCGCGTTCGCCGTTCGTCACCTGGATGCCGCGGCCGGCGTCATGGTGACGGCATCCCACAATCCGCCCGATAACAACGGCTACAAGGTGTACCTCGGCGGCGCTGACGCAGGGTCGCAGATCGTTTCGCCCGCGGACGCCGAGATCGCGGCACACATCGATGCGGTGGCCGCCCGCGACATCCGTGATCTGCCACGCAGCGCGGGGTACGAGATCGCGCCGGAATCCGTGGTCGACGCCTACGTCAAGGCGACGGCGGCGGTCGCTCCCGCGGGTCCCGGAGCCGATGGGATGCAGTGGGTTTACACCGCTATGCACGGCGTCGGGTGGGAGACGCTCGCGCGCATCCTCGATGCTGCCGGATACCGGGCACCGACGCCGGTGGCCGCCCAGATTGCGCCCGACGGGCGGTTCCCGACCGTGTCATTCCCGAACCCCGAGGAGCCCGGGGCGATGGACCTCGCCTTCGAGACGGCTCGGGAGGTCGGGGCGGAGTTCATCCTCGCCAACGACCCCGATGCCGACCGCCTGGCTGTCGCGATCCCCGACCCGGCAGCGACGGAGGGCTGGCGCCGGCTGACCGGAAACCAGATCGGGCTGCTGCTCGGGTGGCGGGCTGCGCGGGCGGCGGATGCGGCATCCGGCGCAACCCTCGCCTGTTCGCTGGTGTCCTCGCCAGGTCTGGCGTCCGTCGCCGAGCATTATGGACTCGGCTTTGCCGCCACCCTCACCGGCTTCAAGTGGATCTCCCGGGCTCCGGGAATGATCTACGGGTTCGAGGAGGCTCTCGGGTACCTCGTCAATCCCGAGACCGTGCGCGACAAGGACGGGATCTCGGCTGCCGTCGCGATGCTCGGGATGATCGCCGAAGCGCGGGCATCCGGTCACACGGTAGCTGACCTGTTGGCCGAGTTCGACGAGACATTCGGGGCCTTCGCCAGTGATCAGATCTCGCTGCGCGTGAGCGACCTGTCGCTCATCGGCAGGACGATGTCGGCGCTGCGGGCAGCTCCCCCGGCATCCGTTGGCGGAGTCGCGGTGGCGCGGATCGACGACCTGCTGAACGGGGTCGATGACCTTCCGCCCGGTGACGTGCTGCGCGTATGGCTCGAGGACGGGTCGCGGATCATCATCCGTCCGAGCGGCACCGAGCCCAAGCTCAAGGTGTATCTGGATGTGCGGGCCGAGACGGCGGATGAGGCATCCGAGCGACTCGCAGCCCTCGCCGACGGCGCCCGGGATCTGCTCGCCGCGGCGAGCTGACGCGACCGCCGCTAACTCCTCAGTCCAGGGCCCGGATGCCGGATCCCGCGCCGCAAACGGTCGATCTGCGCCCGAGTTTGAGGAGTTAGCTGCGGGTCACAGCTGGCGCTGGCGTGCGTGAACGACCTCGAGGACGTCGACGAACAGCGGATGCTCCGGCCCGAGCCCGGTGATCCGGGTGACGGCAGCCGCGGCATCCGTGTCTCGAAGCAGTTGCTGCAGTTCCTGGGACTGCGGGTCGTCGGGGTCGTCGAACTCGAGCGCGGCACCGACCGCGGCCAGCAGGCCCGACACAGACATCCCGCGCTCCGCGGCCTCGGCTGCGGGACCGACAAACCGCTCGTGCCGTGACAGCTTGCGCAGGGGCTGACGCCCGACCCGGCCGACGGTATCGGGCAGCGCCGGGTTCTGGAATCGCCGCAGGATCGTCGCGCGATAGTCGGCGAGCTCCTCGACGGGCAGTTCGTGCTTGGCCGTCAGAAGCGCCGAGGTCTCTTCGAGCGCCGCGATCACCTGACCCGCGATCGCCGGATCGGCAAGAGTCTGCGCGATCGTCACATGCCCGGCGCGCGCACCGAGGTAGGCCGCTGCAGCGTGCCCGGTGTTGACGGTGAAGAGCTTGCGCTCGATGTAGGGCGCGAGGTCGTCGACGAAGTGGGCTCCCGGGATCTGCGGCGGATTGTCGCCGAAGGGCGGGCGTTCGATGGCCCACTCGAAGAAGGGCTCGACCGTGACATCCACCCCCGCGCCCTCGGGTTGCGCTGGCACGATGCGGTCGACGGCTGTGTTCGCGAAGACGGCGCGGTTCTGGAGGTCAGTCCAGCTCTCCCCCGCGGCGGCGGCAACCTCATCACGCAGCAGGTCGGTCGCGTTGATGGCGTTCTCGCAGGCCATCACCTGCAGAGACGCCCGCGATGCCTCCCGGGCGGCGAGACCCGCGGCGATGTGCGGTGCAACGAAGCGTAGGACTGTCGGACCCACTGCTGTCGTGACGACATCGGCGGTAGCGATCTCGGCCACGAGAGCCTCGGGGTCGGTCGCAGAGTTGATCGCGCGAAACCCCGTCACCGTCTTGTCGACGCCACCCTCGCCGACCTCGTGGACCGTATACGAGGATGCTGCGTTGATCGCATCGACGAGGGGTGCTGCGACATCCGAGAAGACGAGCTCGTAGCCGCCCTCGTGGAGCAGCAGCCCCACGAAGCCGCGGCCGATGTTGCCCGCGCCGAAGTGGACGGCCTTCATGACTGTCCCTTCCTCAGACGCCGGCGGCGGAGACGATGGCGAACAGGTCGTCGCTTGTCGCGGCGGCCTTCAGCCGCGCCACGTCGTCCTCGTCAGAGAACAGGATCGCGATCTGCGACAGGATCTCGAGGTGCTCGTCACCAACGCCGGCGATGCCGACGACGAATGTCACCGTTTCGCCGTCCCAGTCGATCCCGCCGTCGTATCGGACCACCGAGAGCGCCGACGCGAGGATGGCATCTTTAGCGTCGTTCGTGCCGTGCGGGATCGCGAGTTCGTTGCCCATGTAGGTCGAGACCGTCTGCTCGCGCGCGAGCATCGCGTCGAAGTACGCCGAGGTCACCGCTCCGGCTGCAACCAGCAGGTCTGCAGCCTCTCGGATCGCCTCGTCCCGCGTCGCGGAACCCGCGTGGATCCGCACACGGTCGCTGGTGAGAACCTCACTGGTCATGATGAATCCCTTCCTCCCCGGAAAATCGCCGTCTCGTCGCATCCGGGTGACGAGACGATGGATGAGGGTGCGGGGCGGTGTGCGCCGCCCCGCACCGACTCATCGGTTATGCACCATCCTGGTGCTGGTCGCGCACCATCTCCACGACCTCGTCGTACTTCGGCGAATTCATGAAGTTGTCGACCGACACATGCACGGCATCCGGCGTCTTCTGCCGAGCCCGATCGGTGAGCTGGTTCTGCGTGATGACCAGGTCGGCCGAGGCATCCAGGTTCGCGATCGCCTTGTTGGTGACCGTGACGCCCGTAATGCCGGCCTTTGTGATCTTGTTGCGCAGCACGCTCGCGCCCATCGCAGATGAGCCCATGCCCGCATCGCACGCGAACACGATGGTCGAGATCTGCTTGGTCTCGAGTCGTCCGCCGCTGGCAAGACCCCCCGTTGCCCGCGCGGTCTCTGCCTCGTCGTACGCCTCTTCAGCGTCGTACTCGGCGCGCGCGTCGGCACCGGCGCTGGCGCGAAGACCAGCGAGCGCAGCAGACTCCTTGCCCTTGTTAGCTTCGGTCTGCGCAATCGCCGCGCTCAGGTCGCCACCCAGCCCCGCTTCGAGGTCACGCTTACGGCTTGCGCGAAGCATGATCCCTGCGAGCAGGAACGTGACAGTGGCGGCAAGGATCACCGACAGGTAGACGACGAGGAGATTACCGACCCCCGGGCCAATAGCGGCGAACGTCACGGCGATGATGCTTCCCGGAGCGGCCGGGAACGCGAGCCCGCCTCCGAGCAGCATGTTGGTCGCAACCCCGGTGGCGCCACCGGCGATGAGCGCGAGGATCGTGATCGGCTTCGACAGAGCGTACGGGAAGTAGATCTCGTGGATGCCGCCGAAGAACTGGATGATGATCGCACCCGGAGCTGAGGCCTTTGCCGCGCCGACGCCGAAGAACGTGAAGGCCAGGAGGAGCCCGACGCCAGGGCCGGGGTTGGCCTCGATGAGGAACAGAATCGACTTGCCGGTCTCGGCAGCCTGCTCGATACCGAGCGGCGTGAACACACCGTGGTTGATGGCGTTATTCAGGAACAGCACCTTCGCCGGTTCGACGATGATCGACACGAGCGGCAGCAGGTTCACCGAGACGAGCCAACCGACCGCACCACCGAGAACAGCGCTGACGCCGAGCATGACGGGGCCGAATACGAAGAACCCGACGATCGCGAGGATCATTCCGAGGATGCCGGCGGAGAAGTTGTTGACCAGCATCTCAAAGCCGGGCTTGATCTTGCCGTCCCAGATCCGGTCCATCCACTTCGTCATGAGGGCGGCGAACGGACCCATGATCATGGCACCGAGGAACATCGGGATGTTGGTGCCGACGATGACGCCCATGGTCGCGATCGTCGCAACCACGCCGCCGCGCTCGCCGTAGACCATGCGGCCGCCGGTGTTGGCGATCAGAAGCGGCAGCAGGTACACGATCATCGGGCCGACTAGGCCGACGTACGAGAAGAAGTTCCCGCCGTCGCCTTCGGCCAGTTGCACCATTGCGCCCTGCCAGCCGATAACAGCCTGATCGCCGCCGGAGCCGATGATGTCTGAGACGGGGTACCAGTGCCAGCCGAACGGGCTGTCAGGGCCGAAGAAGCCCGACGGGATGAAGAGCATCGTGATGAAGCCCCAGGCGATGAATGCCGCGATGTTCGGCATGATCATGCCCGAGAGGAAGGTGCCGAATCGCTGGACGGCGACGCGCGCCCGCCCAGGATCCTTCGCCACTCCTGGCGACGTCGTTGTCATTGCATTCTCTCTTTCTGTGAGTCGGAGGCTGCGTGTGCAGCCTCCCGTGCGGATGCCGCATCCGTTTCGGCCAGCGCGGCCTCGGCGACCCGCTTGGCGTCGTCGAGGGAGTGGGTGAGCAGGGTTGCCCGAACGTCGGCGAGCGCAGTGGGGGCCATCGAGAGCGAGGTGGCTCCAAGCCCGACGAGAACGACGGCCAGCAGCGGGTCGGCTGCGGCCTCACCGCAGATCCCGACGGGCTTGCCCGTGCGCGCGCCGGCTGCGCCGACCTCACGAATGAGGCGGAGAACAGCCGGATGCCACGGGTCCTGGTACCCCGCGACCGAACCGAGGAGGCGGTCGGCGGCGAGCGTGTACTGCGTGAGGTCGTTCGTGCCGATGGAGGCAAAGTCCGCGTGGGCGAAGATCTGCTCGGCCATGAGCGCCGACGAGGGCACCTCGACCATGACCCCGGCGGTGCGGATGCCGTACTCCCGCGCGATTGCCGTGAAGTACTCGGCCTCGTCCACGGTGGACACCATGGGAGCCATGACCCACAGGTCGGCCCCGGAGCCGTCCTTCGTGGTCTGCGCGTCCGCCTCGGCGAGCGCGGTGAGCTGTTCGCGCAGGATGTCCTCGCTGGCACGCAGCGCCCTCAGGCCACGGAGTCCCAGTGCCGGGTTCTCTTCGTGGGCGTCGTTGAGGAACGGCAGGGGCTTGTCGGCCCCCGCATCCAGGACTCGAACGACGACCTTCTTGCCGGCGAACGCCGCGAGAAGCTCGGCGTACGAGGCACGCTGCTGCTCGATCGTGGGCGCGGAGCTGGCGGAGAGGAAGAGGAACTCCGTCCGGAACAGGCCCACGCCTTCGGCGCCGAGCGCGGCGGCCTCGGCCGCCCCCGCAGGGTTCCCCAGGTTCGCCAGCAGCGGCACGGCAGTGCCGTCGGCAAGAGCTCCAGCGGTGATCGGGGCACCCGCTGCGGCCGCCCGCGCGTTTGCCCGGTTCTCGGCCCGGGTCAGTTCGTCGGTGGTCGGTTCAGTCGTGACGGCGCCGGCAGCGGCATCCACGATCACGGTCTCGCCGTCGACCAGGTCGGCAGCGCCCGCAGCGCCCACGACCGCGACGATGCCCTTCTCGCGCGCGAGGATCGCGGTGTGCGAGGTCGGGCCGCCCTCCGTGGTCACCAGCGCCAAGACCTGATCGAGGTCGAGCAGGGCAGTGTCGGCTGGAGCAAGGTCTTTGGCGACAAGAACGAATGGATGCCCCGGGTCGGGCACTCCGGGGGCGGGAACACCCTGCAGCCGAGCGATCACACGCTGCGCGACATCGTCGAGGTCAGCGGCACGCTCCCCGAGGTAGCCGCCAACAGCTTCGAGCTGAGCGCGGAAGGACGCAAACGCCTCGTGCACGGCACGCTCGGCGGTCTTGCCCTGCGCGAGCGACGCATCGACCTCGTCGGTGAGCGTCGGGTCCTCGGCCATCATGGCCTGCGCCTCGAGCACCTCCTGAGCCGCTCCCCCGGCCTGCTCTCCGCGCTTCTCGAGCTCCCGCGCGACAGCCGCGAGCGCCTCCTGGACCCGGGAGCGCTCCTCGTCGACCCCGATGGCGCTCGGGGTGTCATCCGGTGCGGGCAGGGGCGCTGCCATCCGTGCGACGGGGCCCTGGGCAACGCCCAGGCCGATGCCGACTCCTCGCAACTGCGCCATGATCAGGCGGCGTCGTGGTCGGTGGTGAGCAGTTCAGCGAGTGTGTCCAGAACCGCCTCGGCGCCGTCACCGTCGGCGGTCAGCGTGACGTAGTCGCCATGCTCGACGCCGAGCGAGATCACCCCGAGGATGCTCGCCGCGTTCACCGGAGCCCCTGCATCCTTCGCGATCGTGATCGGAATACCGGCATCCTTCGCAGCCTGCGCGAACAGTTTCGCGGGGCGCGCGTGCAGACCGTGCGACGAGCCGATGCGGACGGTGCGGGTGATCTCAGACATGGTTCCCTCCCTGGAATGGGCTATTCGGTGACGGATGCGGCGCGAGCCGCGGTGACGAGCTGAAGAATCCGAGAACCATCGCGGTCTTCAAAGGCATCGGACGGAAGAAGCACCGCGATCGACCCCGCGACGCTCGCGAGGGCGCGGACCCGATCGAACGCGGATTCGAGGTGGGGGCCCACGAGCACGATGTCGACGGGATCGGACAGACCCGCGAGCGTGTGCTCGGTTCCCGCAGCGACCTCAAGGGGTACACCGCTGCGCACGGCGGCGCTTCTGAGCCGCTGTGCGACGAATGTGCTGGACGCTCCGGCGCCGCAGATTACGAGGATCCTCATCGACCCGCCTCCTTCGCAGTCGATTCTTGTGAGAACGCTGAGAGGCAACAACCAGTCCTTTTTCCGCAGGGGCGGAAGAGCGCTTGCGAGCGGGGAGCCCTGCGCGAGGGCTCGTCATGATTGACTGACACGGTCGAGGACGCGCCTGGTGCGGCCTCGCGCGAGGAGTTCGGTGACACGACCACGACAGGATCGGATGCTGAGCCTGCTCGTCCGCGAGGGCGAGTGGGTCACTGCCGCGACCCTCGCCGATGCCCTCGGCGTCACTCCGCGCAGCATCCGTTCGTATGTCACCGCCGTCAACGCGCGCGTGCCCTCCGGCGCCGCGATCGAGTCGGGTCCTTCCGGGTATCGCGCCGGTGTCGACGCCGCTGCCGCACTCCGGGCGTCGGCGGCAGCTGACGCCGGGACGCCGCGAGACCGGCTCCACACGCTCGTCCGAGCGCTCCTGAATGATCCGGCAGGCATTGACGTGTTCGAGACCGCCGACGAGCTGCACGTGAGCCCTGCGACCCTCGAGGCAGATCTGGGCCGAGTACGGAGCCTGCTCGGGGGCACCGGCATCACTCTCGAACGGTCTGCTTCGATCGCGCGTCTTCGCGGGACGGAAGTCGCGCAGCGGCGCCTGCTGAGTTCGCTCGCCCACGACGAGATGGAAGCAGGCGCGTTCGACTTCGATGCACTGCGCCGCTCCCTCGGCGGATCCTCCATGGGCGCCAATGTGTTCGGGCCGTTCAAGCCCGCGCTTGTCGCCCGCATGGGTGAGCTCGGGTACTACGTCAAC
Organism: Microbacterium sp. NPDC076895; assembly: GCF_040687115.1. Classification (NCBI taxonomy): domain Bacteria; kingdom Bacillati; phylum Actinomycetota; class Actinomycetes; order Micrococcales; family Microbacteriaceae; genus Microbacterium; species Microbacterium sp. NPDC076895. The sequence continues at coordinate 240,448 of NZ_JBFBMQ010000003.1, read as the reverse complement.
GAGTTCGGCATCGCGGATGTGCTGATGCACATAGCCATCACGGCCGACCGCGCCTCGCAGGGCCGCTCGCTCGAGGCGACTACCGGCTCACCGATCTCCGAAGACCGCCGCATGGTCGCCGAGGTCCTCGATGGCCTGGTGCATGAGCACATCGGGGTCGATCTCGGCCACGGCGACCTCGACCATCTGGCAATCCTCGTCCTGACGCGGGTGGTCGCTCCGGGCGCCGCCGCGCCGAGTGAGCGGGCGCGGGAGAACCTCGACCCCCAGCTCGAGCAGGTCGTTCGCGAGATCGTCCAGGACGCGGCATCCGAGTTTCTCGTGGACATCGCGCATGAGGATTTCGTCGTGCGCCTCGCCCTTCATGTGCAGAATCTCCGGCAGCGCGCTGCCGCCCAGGCATGGTCTCGAAACCCGCTCACCCGGTCGCTGAAGACGAGCTACCCGATGGTGTTCGAGGTAGCCGTCTTCATCGCTGGCCAACTCCACGAGCGGCTCGGCATTCCGCTGCTCGATGACGAGATCGCCTATATCGCGATGCACGTCGGCGGACGGCTGGAGCGCAGCCGCCGCAGCGAACAGCTGCTGACCGCGACCATCGTCTGTCCCGGGTACTACGAGCTGCATGAACTGCTGCGCTCGAGCGTGGACCGCTCTCTCGGCCGCGCGATCGAGGTCATCGGCGTCGACACCCGCGCCGACCCCGACTGGGATGCGATCCACACCGACCTCGTGCTCTCGACGATCGACCCGCCGGCGCCGTCGGAGCGGATCGTCAGGGTGCAGCCGTTTCTCACCGAGAGCGATGTCGATCGCGTGCAGGGGGCTGCGAGCCGCATCCGTCGCGGGCGGCGCCTGGCGCGGCTGCGCGCGGACCTCGCACGCTACTTCGTGGCCGGCGCGTTCAGCCGGGAGCTTGCCGCGGCAGGCAGCGAGGAAGACGCGATCCGGCTGCTGGGCGCACCCCTGGTCGCGGAGGGCGTCATCGACCAGGACTACATCGAGCGCGCCATCCATCGCGAGCAGCTCTCGTCGACGGCGTTCACGGATGCCCTCGCCGTTCCTCACGCGATCGGGATGACGGCAACCCGCACGGCGATTTCGGTCGGGGTCTCCGAGAGCTCGATCGCCTGGGGTGACTCGCGCGTTCAGGTTGTCGCGCTGGTGGCGTTCTCGGAGTCCGACCGCGCCGCATTCCAGACGGTCTTCGAGCAGTTCGTCGAGGTGTTCTCCGAGCGTGAGAGCGTTCAGCGCATCGTCCGCCGGTCGACGGATCTCGCCGGTTTCCTCGACGAATTGGCCGCGGTCATCGACGGCTGATCCCTCTCCGGTTCACTACGCTCACAGTGTGGATGCCGACTCTGCCCCGCCCCCGCGACGACGCCGCTCGCGCGCGGTACGGATCGTTGGATGGATAGGGGCAAGTCTCGGCATCCTGTTGATCGTTGGAATCGTCGGGATCGTCATCTACTCGCAGGTGGGCGTCATGGCAGCAGAGCCCGAGCCGCTTGCTGCCGTGCAGGCCAATCCCGCGATCTCGATCACGGATGATTCGGCAGCCATCGTGCTCTCCCCCGCCGAGGGCGCGACCGGCGACGGTCTCGTCTTCATCCCGGGTGCGAAGGTTGACCCGTGGGCCTATGCCGCGAAGCTCTCAGGCATCGTCGAATCGGGAACAACCGTGGTAATCACCAAGCCGTGGCTGAATCTCGCGTTCTTCGATCTGAGGCCGCTTGACGCGTTCACGAGCCTTGCGCCGGATGTCGACACCTGGGCCGTCGGCGGTCACTCGCTCGGCGGGGTTCGTGCCTGCCAGCTGACGCAGGATGCCGAGGCGCTGATTCTGTTCGCGTCATACTGCGCGAACGACCTCAGCGCGTCGGGGTTGCCGGTGCTCAGCCTGGCCGGCGAACTCGACGGCCTCTCGACTCCCGAGAAGATCGCGGATGCCCGGCCGCTGCTGCCTGCGGATGCCGACATGGTCGAGATCGTGGGCGCGGCGCACTCGTCCTTCGGCGACTACGGCCTGCAGCCCGGCGATGGCACACCGACCATCTCCGATGCCGACATGACCGAGACCCTCACGTCCGAGATCGACCACTTCTTCCAGGCTCAGGTGGCCGGCTGACCCTCCCACGCGGGCGCCAGGACGGGTCTAGCGGTCGAAGCCCTCGCCGATGAGTTCGATGAGTTCCTCGCGCTCCTCGACCGGCAGGAAGGCACCGGCAGCCGCGTTGAGCTGGAACACTTCGAGATCGTCCAGGTCATATTCGAAAGCGTCAGCGAGAAGAGCCAGTTCGCGGGTCAGCGACGTGCGGCTCATCGTCCGGTTATCGACATTGACCGTCACCGAGAAGCCCAGCTGATAGAGCAGGTCGAAGGGGTGGTCCGCGAGCTCCTCGCCCCACGTCGAGATCGCTCCGGTCTGCAGGTTAGAGCTCGGCGAGAGCTCGAGCGGGATCTCGCGATCGCGCACCCACCGGGCAAGATCACCGAACTGCACGAGCACCTCGTCACCCGCACGGGAGACGACATCGAGGTCTTCAGCGATCCGCACCCCGTGGCCGAGGCGCAGCGCCCGCCCATCCAGAAGAGCCGAACGGATCGAGTCCAATCCGGCAGCCTCACCCGCGTGGACCGTGACGGGGAAGAACTCGCTGGCGAGATAGTCGAACGCCTCACGGTGGCGCGAGGGAAGGAATCCGTCTTCGGGGCCCGCGATGTCAAAGCCGACGGCCCCGCGCTCACGCCACTGCACGGCCAGCCGCGCGATCTCCAGGGACCGGTCGGTGTGCCGCATCGCGGTGATCAGCTGCCCGACACGGATGTCGTGACCTGCCTGCTCTGCGGCATCCTCACCCTCTTCGATACCATCCTGGACGGCCTCGACGACCTCCTCGAGCGACAGTCCACCCGACAGGTGCTGCTCGGGGGCCCAGCGCACCTCGCCGTAGATCACGCCGTCGGCGGCGAGGTCCTCGACGAACTCACGGGCAACCCGAGTGAGCCCCTCGCGGGTCTGCATAACGCCGACGGTGAGGTCGAAGGTCTTGAGGTACTCGACGAGCGATCCGGAGTCCGAGCGCTCGGCGATCCAGTCGGCAAGATCGTCGGCCGTGTCCTCGGGGACTTCGAGCCCGACCTGGTCGGCGAGTTCGAGGATCGTCGCCGGCCGCACACCGCCGTCGAGGTGGTCGTGCAGCGACACCTTGGGGAGCTTGCGGATCGACATCCCCTGCAAGACGTGGTCACCGTGCTGATCGATCGACATGAGGGCTCCTGGAAGAGGGGGGATGGCGGTGGCGGGAAGAACGAAGGATGCTCAGGCGGTGATGCGTTCGAGAACGATGGGTGTGCGCGAGACCTCGGCGTCACCAATCTCCCACGCGTTCTCGAGCGCGTCCAGTGCGCGAGGGAACCGGGCAGCGTCCTGCGCCGACAGCGTGAACAGGGGCGCGCCGGCGGCAACCGCGTCGCCGGGCTTGGCGTGCAGGTCGATGCCTGCTGCGTGGATGACGGGGTCTTCGGCACGCGCCCGACCGGCACCCAAACGCCACGCAGCGATACCGAAGGGCAAGGCTTCCATACGGGTCACAACCCCGGCGCGGGGCGCCGTCACGGTGTGGGTCTCGCGTGCGACGGGCAGCTCGGCATCCGGGTCCCCGTCCTGGGCGAGGATCATGGCGCGCCAGGAGTCCATCGCACGGCCATCGGCCAATGCCGCCTCGACATCCGCATCCGGCTGGCCCGCCAGGGCGAGCATCTCGCGCGCCAGGGCGATCGTGAGCTCAACGACGTCGGCGGGCCCGCCGCCGGCGAGCACCTCGACGGATTCGCGGACCTCGTTCGCGTTGCCGATCGCGAGGCCGAGTGGCGTGTCCATGTTCGTCAGCAGGGCTGTCGTTGCCACCCCGGAGTCGGTGCCGAGTGCGACCATCGTGCGGGCGAGCTCGCGGGCCCGGTCAACGTCGCGCATGAATGCGCCTGAGCCGAACTTCACATCCAGCACGAGCGAGTCGGTGCCCTCGGCGATCTTCTTGGACATGATGCTCGAGGCGATGAGGGGGATTGCTTCGACGGTGCCGGTCACATCGCGCAGCGCATAGAGCTTCTTATCGGCGGGCGCGAGGCCGGAGCCAGCCGCGCAGATGACCGCGCCGACATGCCGCAGTTGCGCCGTCATCTCGGCGTTCGAGAGCGCCGCGCGCCATCCCGGGATCGACTCGAGCTTGTCGAGGGTCCCGCCGGTGTGCCCGAGTCCTCGCCCCGACAGTTGCGGCACGGCGACACCGAAGGATGCCACCAGCGGCGCGAGCGGCAGGGTGATCTTGTCGCCCACCCCACCAGTGGAGTGCTTGTCAACGGTGGGCTTGCCGAGTCCCGCGAAGCTCATCCGCTCCCCCGAGGCGATCATCGCGTCGGTCATCACTCGGATCTCGTCGCGCTCCATGCCGTTGAGCAGGGTCGCCATCGCGAAGGCTGCCATCTGCGCATCGGCGACATATCCGCGCGTATACGCATCGATCATCCAGCGCAGCTCGGGCTCGGGAACGGCGCCGCCGTCACGCTTGATACGGATGACGTCAACGGCGTCGAACGGCTCGATCGGGGCCTCGCTCATGCGCGTGCCTCCTCGAGATCACGGGGCCCGAAGGCATCCGGCAACACCTCATCGATCGTGCGGATGCCGGAGACGGTGTGCAGCAGCATCCCGGGTGCGGAGTGTTCATAGAGAAGCTGCCGGCAGCGGCCGCACGGCATGATGATCTGCTCCTGGCCGTTGACGCACACGAACGCGGCCAGCCTGCCCCCACCGCTCATATGCAGCGCCGAGACGAGTCCGCATTCGGCGCACAGTCCCACGCCGTACGAGGCGTTCTCGACGTTGCATCCGACGACGATCCGGCCGTCGTCGACGAGCGCAGCGGCGCCGACCGAATAGTTCGAGTACGGGGCGTAGGCGTGACGCATGGCCGAGATCGCCTCGGCGCGCAGCCCGTCCCAATCGATATCTGTCATGCGGATCCTCCCGGCTCACGCAGGTGTCAGCGCCCCCGCTGGTGGCGAGGGCGCTGATCCCGTCATTCCTTGATGTAGGGCTTTCCGTCGGCGGCAGGCGCCCGCGAGCGGCCGACGACACCGGCGACGACGAAGATCGTGACGACGTACGGCAACATGAGCATGAACTCGCTCGGCACCGGCGATCCGACGATGCTGAGGGTGTTCTGCAGGCTCGACGCGAACCCGAACAGCAGCGCCGCGAGGGTCGCTTTGATCGGGTCCCACTGGCCGAAGATGACTGCTGCGAGCGCGATGAAGCCGGCGCCGGCTGTCATCTCCTTGTTGAAGGCGATGCCGTTTCCGATCGTGAACACGGTGCCGCCGAGGCCCGCGATGGCGCCGGCGAGCAGCACGTTCCAGAACCGGGTCGCGTTGACCTTGATGCCGACGGTGTCAGCGGCCTGCGGGTGCTCGCCGACCGCGCGCAGACGCAGACCCCAGCGGGTGTGGAACATACCCACGTAGACCGCCGCGACGGCGATGTACATCAGGTACACGATGATGGTCTGGTTGAACAACACCGGCCCGATGACGGGGATGTCGGCAAGCAGCGGAATGGGCATCCGGTCGAACCGCGGCGGGCTGTTGAGGGTCGCGCCGTTGGGTTGGAGGACCTGCGAGTACAGGAAGCTCGTCAACCCGATCACGAGAACGTTCAGCACGACACCGACGATGACCTGCTCGACGAGGTACTTGATGGCGAACGCGGCGAGGATGAAGGCCACGAGCACTCCCGCGACCATCGCCGCGAGAAGGCCGAGGATGGGCTGGCGCGTCGCCGAAGCGACGACGGCGGCGGTGAAGGCCCCCGCCAGCAGCTGACCTTCGATCGCAATGTTCACAACGCCGGCACGCTCGCCGATCACGCCGCCCAGGGCACCGTAGATGAGCGGAACGGCCAGTCCGAGCGAGCCCGCGAGAAGTCCCGCAACGGGGATCGCGGCACCCGCGGCAGCCCACGTCAGGAACCCGACGACGATCGCCAGGATGTAGACGATGACGATCCACAGCGGCGAGCGCGCGAAGGCTCGGACGAAGAACACGGATGCGACAGTCAACAGTGCCAGCAGCACGACGCAGACCCACGCCGTGGCCATGACGGGTACGGCGAGTTCGGGCAGCTGAACCGCGTCGGTGGGTGTCGATAGCCGGAAGGTGGTGACCCCCTCCCGCGGTGCAGCGAGCAGCAGGATGGCAAAGAGCGCCGTGAAGATCGTGAGCGCGATCGGAACCTTCCAGCTGCGGATCTTCTCAGGCTGGGCCGTCACCAGCGGGGCAATCGGTACGGTCCCTTCGCCCGTGGGAGATACTGTCGTGCTCATGCGGCACCCCCTTCGGCGCGGGCTTGCGCTTTCAGCTGCTTCTGCCGTGCCTTTTCGCGCTTGCGACGGTCGCGCTCGGGCGAGGGGAGGAAGAAGATCGTGCGCACCAGCGGCGGCGCCGCGATGAACAACACGATGAGCGCCTGGACGACGGTGACGATCTCGACCGGAATCTGCTCGGCAGCCTGCATCGAGTACCCGCCGGCCTTGAAGGCGCCGAACAGGATGCCTGCCGCGAAGGTTCCCCAGGGGGTGGAGCGACCCAGCAGCGCCACCGTGATGGCGTCGAATCCGATACCGGCGTCGATGTCGGCCGAGAACCCGGTCGTTACGGTTCCCAGCACCTGGTTGACACCGGCGAGACCGATGAGGGCGCCGGAGATCAGCATGCCGTAGACGTACATGCTCGAGACCTTGATACCGGCGACCCGTGCGGCGTTCGGGTTCTCGCCGACGGCGCGGAACTGGAAGCCGAGGCTCGAGCGCGACAGGATCCACCACACGAGCACCGTCGCACCGATCACCAGGATGAACCCGAAATGCAGGTTGTAGGAGGGGCCGAGCAGATCCGGGAACACGGCGGTGTCTTTCATCGCCGGCGTCTTGGGGTTGCTCGAACCCGGCGCCTGGAGCAGGCCCGGGGTGCGCAGCATCCACGAGATCAGATAGAACGCGATGTAGTTGAGCATGATCGTCACGATCACCTCGTGCGCACCGGTGCGCGCCTTGAGAAGACCGGCGATGCCGGCCCACAGCGCACCGGCGATCAGGCCCGCGATGAGCGCGACGACCATGTGGATGCCCCACGGCAGGTCGAGCGAGAACGCTACCCATCCCGCCGCCGCCGAGGCCATCAGCATCTGACCGCGACCACCGATGTTGAACATGCCGATGCGGAACGCGAGGGCGACACCGAGACCTGCCGCGATCAGCGGCGTCGCGAAGGTGAGCGTCTCGGTGATGGGCTTGATGGCTCGTTCGAAGGTGGGCGCATTGAAGTTGTAGATCGCGCCCTGGAAGAGGGCGATGTAGGCGCCGCTCACGGCATCCCATACGGCGGCGATCGTGTCCATCGGACGTGCGAAGAAGTACGCGGATGCTGCCTGCACGTCTTCGTCGGTGAACGCGATCATGATGCCGCCGACGATCAGGGCGAGGAGCACCGCGAGCACCGAGATGATCGCGTTGCCCTGCGTGATGCGACGGAAGGTCTCGTGCCACTTTCCGGGGGGCGAGACCTCTTCGAGGCCGGGCTTCGAGCTGCGCGTGGGCTCGGATGCCGTGGTGCTCATGCGGCAGCTCCTTCCGTGCTCGGGGTCTCTCCGGCCATCATGAGGCCCAGGACCTCGCGCGGTGTGTCTCCCGGAACGATCCCGACGATGCGCCCGCGGTACATCACCATGATCCGGTCCGCGAGGGCGACGACTTCGTCCAGTTCCGTGGATACGACGACCACGGGGATGCCGGCATCCCGCGTCTGCACGACGCGCTTGTGAATGAACTCGATGGAGCCGACATCGACACCGCGCGTCGGTTGCGCGGCGACCAGGAGCGACAGCTCGCGGCTGAGCTCACGGGCGAGCACAACCTTCTGCTGATTGCCACCCGAGAGGGTACCGACGGGCGTGTCGACGCCCTGTGCGCGGACGTCGAACTCCTCGAACTTCTCCTGCGCGAACGCTGCCAGTGCGGCCCGCTGCACCGTGCCTGCCTTCACGAACGGAGCGCCGTGGGCGCGATCGAGCATGAGGTTCTCGGCGATCGTGAAGGGGCCGACGAGGCCATCCTCCTTGCGGTCTTCCGGCACAAACCCGACCCCGGCATCCAGGATGCCGCGCACGCTGCGGCCGATGAGCTCCGTCCCATTCAGCGTGGCAGAGCCCCGGACGATCTCCTGCAGGCCTACCAGCGCCTCCGTGAGCTCGGTCTGCCCATTGCCTTGCACACCCGCGACGGCGAGGATCTCGCCACCACGCACCTCGAAACTGACGTCGTCGACGATCGGGTGGCCGGTCGGATCGAGCACTGACAGGTTCGAGACCACGAGAGCGGAGTCGCGCAACTGCGGCGGATCTTTGTGGACCGTCAGTTCGACGGCACGACCGACCATCATCGATGCGAGCTCGGCGTTCGACGACTCCGGAGACGCTTCGCCGACGACCTTGCCGAGCCGGATGACGGTGATGCGATCAGCTACCTCACGGACTTCGCGAAGCTTGTGGGTGATGAAAACGATGGAGGCGCCGGAGTCCTTGAGCTGACGCATGATCGCCATCAGCTCGTCGGTCTCTTGCGGCGTCAGCACGGCGGTCGGCTCATCGAAGACGAGTACCTTCGCGTCCCGCGAGAGCGCCTTGATGATCTCAACGCGTTGCTGCACTCCGACGGGCAGATCCTCGACGAGCGCGTCGGGGTCGACGTCGAACCCGAACCGCTCCGAGATCTCCCGGACGCGCTGCCGGGCGGCATTCAGGTCGAGGAACCCTCCAGCTTTGGTGGATTCGTGACCGAGCATCACGTTTTCGGCGACGGTGAACACCGGGATCAGCATGAAGTGCTGGTGCACCATGCCGATTCCCGCGCGCATGGCGTCGCCCGGGCCGTGAAAGTTCTGGACGTGGTCATCGAGGAGGATCGTGCCCTCGTCGGCCTGGTAGAGACCGTAGAGGACGTTCATCAGCGTTGACTTGCCGGCGCCGTTCTCACCGAGGAGACAGTGAATCTCTCCGGGTTCGACCACGAGATCGATGTGGTCGTTTGCGACGAGGCTGCCGAACCGCTTGGTGATCCCGCGGAGTTCGAGCTTCATGATGCCGATCCTAGGAGACAGGTCGGGTCAGCGCACCGAAATGCGTGGCCGACGGGCGAGCGGTGAGGGGCGATAACGACAGTGGCGGGGAGGCCGGATACCCAGCCTCCCCGCCACTGAGGGTTATCAGCCCGCGAGGTACGACGTGACCGGGATCGATCCGTCGATGATGCCCGCGGCGATCTCGTCGAGCTCGGCCTGCAGGTCAGGCGAGACCTTGCTCTCGAAGTCGTGGAACGGAGCCAGGCCCACGCCACCGTTCTCGAGGGTGCCGACGAACGGCGCCGGGTCGAACTCGCCGATGCCGGCGGCCAGGACTGCGTCCTCGACACCCACGTCGATCAGCTTGCGGATCGAGGTGAGAAGCAGGTCGGCGACGGTGGGGTCGGTCTCGAAGACGTCGGCGTCGACACCGATGAGGGCGATGTCGCGGCCCGAGTCACGGATGACCGACGCGGCGCTCTGGTAGATCGGACCACCGACGGGGAGCAGGACGTCGACACCCTGGTCGACGAGGCCCTGCGCAGCGTTGATCGCGTCCTGGTTGGCGACGAAGCCACCGGTGAAGACACCGTCCTGCGCAGCGGAATCCCAGCCGAGGACCTCGACGTTGGCGCCGTTGGCCTCGTTGTAGTACGCCACGCCCTGAGCGAAGCCGTCCATGAAGATCGAGACCGTCGGGAAGTTCATGCCACCGAAGGTGCCCACCTTGCCGGCGGTCGAGTACGACGCGGCGGCGTAGCCGGCGAGGAATGCGGCCTGCGCGGTGTCGAAGACGATCGGCTTGATGTTGGGAGCGTCGGTCTCACCGTCGAAGTCGTTGTCAACGACGTCGTCGATCGAGACGTACTCGATGTCGGGGTTGGCCAGAGCCGACTCACCGGCAGCCGACGCGAGCGCGAAGCCGACCGTGATGATCATGGTGCAGCCCTGGTCGACCAGGTTGGTGAGGTTCGGCGCGAAGTCAGACTCCGAGTCGGACTGGACCGTCTTGAATTCGACGCCCAGTTCGTCAGCGGCACGCTCGAGGCCTTCGTAGCCGAGCTGGTTGAACGACTTGTCATCGAAGCCACCGGCGTCCGAGACCATGCAGGGCAGGAAGCCCTCGACGACGTCGCCGCCGGCGGCTGCCGAGGACTCGGTGTCGGTGGGAGCCGACGCGCAGCCGGCGAGAGCAACGAACATGCTCGCGGCGACAAGGCCGCCGAGCACGCGCTTACGGGTGGAAATGGTCAACTGTGCCTCCAGGTGAAGGGCCCGCCCAGACGGCGGGTGCATCTGGAGAATCTACCTAGCGAATCGCCACGATGCATGCCCCGGACAGCCACGACTGAGCAATGGTTACAAACCCGCAATAGAGTCGTCACGCAAACTGCTCGGGCGCGGCATCCGCCTTCTCACAGAACATCGCCGCGACCGCCGAGCTTGAGCGCGTCGACAACTCCCTTCACCCGTTGCGCGTGCTCGCTCGTGGTCACCAGCAGCGCATCAGGGGTGTCGACGACGACGATGTCCTGCACGCCGATCAGGCTGATCACCCGCGAGGTCTGCGAGACGACGATGCCACTGGAGGCGTCCGAGAGGATGCGAGCATTCTCGCCGAGGATCGCGAGATCGTTCTTACGGCCGTGGGAGTTGAGCTTGGCCAGGCTCGCGAAATCGCCAACGTCGTCCCAGTCGAAGTGGCCAGGGATCACCGCGAGCTTTCCCTTTTCAGCGGCGGGCTCAGCAACCGAATAGTCGATGGCGATCTTGGTGAGGCCCGGCCAGACGCGGTCAACGACCGGTCCCCGACGGTCACGGTCATCCCACGCCTCCGCCAGTTCCATCAGCCCGGCGTGGAGCTCCGGGTTGTTGGCCTCGATCTCGGCGAGCAGCACATCGGCGCGAGAGATGAACATCCCCGCGTTCCAGAGGTAGGAGCGATCCGCGAAGTAGGCCCGCGCCGTCTCAAGGTCAGGCTTCTCCACGAAGCGCTCGACGGTTGCCGCCTCGGGCGCGCCATCCACAAGAAGCTCGTCAGCCTTCTTGATGTAGCCGAAACCGATCGAGGGCTCGGAGGGCTGGATGCCGATTGTGCTGATGTACCCCTGCCGTGCCGCGGCGACTGCCTGTCGCACCGCCCATTGGAAGAGGTGCGGAGGCCGGATGACGTGGTCTGCAGCGAACGATCCGATGATGACGTCGGGCTCACGGCGCACGAGCACGGCGGCTGCCAGTCCGATCGCAGCTGTCGAGTCGCGGGGCTCGGACTCGAGGAAGACGTTGCGATCGGGCACGCCGGGAAGCTGTGCCTCGACAGCGGCGCGGTGCGCTCGTCCCGTCACGACCGCGATACGTTCGCTGCCGGCCAGGGGCTCGAGCCGATCCCACGTGTCCCGAAGAAGAGAATGCCCAGATCCTGTGAGATCGTGCAGGAACTTCGGAGCATCAGCCCGGGAGAGCGGCCAGAGCCGGCTGCCGATGCCTCCCGCGGGGATGACGGCGTAGAAGTCGGAGATCTCCTGAGACATGCCCCCAGGCTACTGGGGCGTCCTTTCGAGGACGTGTCCGGGAGGTGACGGCGCGCGACAGCAGTACCCCCGAACTAAGGGTGGCCTAAGAGCCGTGTCCGCTCAGGGCGCAATAGGATGGGCTTCGCGCCCGAGTGACGCCGAGGGACCTGCGCCAGGTTCCCGTTGGGGCACTGACCGCCCCGCTCGTGTTCGATCCAGGGAGGACGACCGTGTCTGCACCAGCACGCGTCACACCGTCGGTATCCGAAACCACCTCCAAGACCCCTCGTGGAACGCTGTACCGCGGTCACGAGGGCATGTGGTCGTGGGTTCTCCATCGCATCACCGGCGTCGCCATCTTCTTCTTCCTTCTCGTCCACATTCTGGACACGGCGCTCATTCGGGTCTCCCCCGAGGCGTACAACGCGGTGATCGGGACGTACAAGAACCCGATCATGGGCATCGGTGAGGTCTTCCTGGTCGGGGCGATTGCCTACCACGCCTACAACGGGCTGCGGATCATCATCGTGGACTTCTGGTCCAAGGGAGCCCGCTACCAGCGCCAGCTCTGGTGGATCGTGCTCGGCGTCTGGGCTGTGACGATGATCGGCTTCACTCCGCGTCACCTCATCAATGTGTTCAGCTCGATGGGAGGCGGTCACTGATGAGCGCTCCTGCGATCGCCGAACCCCGCGCCTCCCACAGCACTCCGCGCCGGCGTGGCGTGAACCTCGAGAAGTGGGGCTGGATCTACATGCGAGCATCCGGCATGGTGCTCGTGGTGCTGATCTTCGGCCACCTCTTCGTCAACCTCATGATCGGTGACGGCATCCACGCGATCGACTTCGCGTTCGTTGCCGGAAAGCTCACCAACCCGTTCTGGCAGTGGTGGGACGTCCTCATGCTGTGGCTCGCCCTGATCCACGGCGCCAACGGCATGCGCACCATCACCAACGACTATGTGACCCACGCAAAGACCCGCACCGTGCTGGTGGCGGCGATCTGGATCACCGCAGCGCTTCTGATCCTGCTCGGCACTCTTGTGGTCTTCACCTTCGACCCGCGCCTCGGGTTCGACCCGGCCACCGCATCCGACACGATCATCGGCCTGTGTGCCTCGTAATCCCGCCGCTCACCTGACATCGAAAGCACAGCACCCGTGACTACTCAGAGCGCCGAAAGCGTCGTCAAGGACGGCGTCCACTACCACCAGTTCGACATCGTGATCGTCGGCGCCGGCGGCGCTGGCATGCGCGCCGCCATCGAGGCAGGCCCCGGCGCGAAGACCGCGGTCATCTCCAAGCTCTACCCCACCCGGTCTCACACCGGCGCGGCCCAGGGTGGCATGGCTGCTGCCCTCGCCAACGTCGAGGAAGACTCGTGGGAGTGGCACACCTTCGACACCGTCAAGGGTGGCGACTACCTCGTCGACCAGGATGCCGCTGAGATCCTGGCGAAAGAGGCGATCGACGCGGTCATCGACCTCGAGAACATGGGCCTGCCCTTCAACCGCACACCCGAGGGCAAGATCGACCAACGCCGATTCGGCGGACACACCGCCGACCACGGCAAGAGCCCCGTGCGCCGAGCCTGCTACGCCGCCGACCGCACCGGTCACATGATCCTGCAGACGCTGTTCCAGAACTGCGTCAAGCTCGGCATCAACTTCTTCAACGAGTTCTACGTGCTCGACCTCATCACGGTGAAGGATGCCGACGGCAACACCCAGGTCGCGGGCGTCGTCGCCTACGAACTGGCCACCGGCGACCTGCACGTCTTCCAGTCCAAGGCCGTGATCTTCGCGACCGGCGGCTTCGGCAAGATCTACAAGACGACCTCGAACGCGCACACCCTTACCGGTGACGGCGTCGGGATCGTGTGGCGCAAGGGCCTGCCCCTGGAGGACATGGAGTTCTTCCAGTTCCACCCGACGGGGCTCGCTGGGCTCGGCATCCTGCTCACAGAGGGTGCTCGCGGTGAGGGCGCCATCCTGCGCAACGCGAGCGGCGAGCGCTTCATGGAGCGCTACGCCCCCACCATCAAGGACCTCGCTCCGCGCGACATCGTCAGCCGCTGCATGCAGCAAGAGGTCGCCGAGGGTCGCGGGGCCGGCCCGCACCGTGACTACGTGCTGCTTGACTGCACGCACCTGGGCGCCGAGGTGCTCGAGACCAAGCTCCCCGACATTACCGAGTTCGCTCGCACGTACCTGGGTGTCGACCCGGTCGTCGAGCCGGTGCCGGTCATGCCGACAGCCCACTACGCGATGGGCGGCATCCCGACCAACGTCAAGGCCGAGGTGCTCGCCGACAACGAGACCGTCGTGCCGGGCCTGTACGCCGCCGGCGAGTGCGCGTGCGTGTCGGTGCACGGCTCGAATCGCCTCGGCACCAACTCGCTGCTGGACATCAACGTCTTCGGCAAGCGCGCGGGCCGCAACGCGGTCGAGTATGTCAAGACCGCCGACTTCGTCGACCTTCCTGAGGACGCTGCAGCTGGTGTTCGCGAGATGATCGAAGGACTGCGCAACAACCCCGGCCAGGAGCGCATCGCGGTCCTGCGCAAGAAGCTGCAGGACGAGATGGACAAGGGAGCCCAGGTGTTCCGCACCGAGGAGTCCCTCAAGCACGTTCTCGGTGTCATCGAGGAACTGCGAGCTCGCTACCTCAATATCCACGTCGACGACAAGGGCAAGCGGTTCAACACCGATCTGCTCGAGGCCGTTGAGCTCGGATTCCTGCTCGACATCGCCGAGGTCGTCGTCGTCACGGCCCGCAACCGGCTCGAAAGCCGTGGCGGCCACATGCGGGATGACTACCCCAAGCGCGACGACGAGAACTACATGCAGCACACGATGGCCTACCTCACGGGCGACCCGCACTCGTCGGTCGCGGATGACCACATCCGCCTCGACTGGAAACCCGTCGTCATCACCCGCTACCAGCCGATGGAGAGGAAGTACTGACGATGAGCGCGACGCTAGTCTCCACGGGTGCCCCTACCGACGCGGCCGCAGGCATCGACCAGTCCGCCGAGTCCACCGGCATCCAGTCATTCCTGGTGACCTTCATCATCCGCCGCTTCGATCCCGAGGTGGATGCCGAGCCCCGCTGGGTCGACTACGACGTGGAGTTGTACTCGACCGACCGTGTGCTTGACGCTCTCCACAAGATCAAGTGGGAGGTCGACGGGTCGCTGAGCTTCCGCCGCTCCTGCGCACACGGCATCTGCGGGTCGGACGCCATGCGCATCAACGGCCGCAACCGCCTCGCGTGCAAGACCCTCATCAAGGACCTCGACATCTCCAAGCCCATCTACGTCGAGGCCATTAAGGGTCTGCCGCTGGAAAAGGACCTCATCGTCGACATGGAGCCCTTCTTCGCGTCGTACCGTGAGGTGCAGCCGTTCCTCATCTCGAACTCTGCGCCGGAGCCCGGCAAGGAGCGCATCCAGTCGATCGCCAACCGCGAGATCTTCGACGACACGACCAAGTGCATCCTGTGCGCAGCCTGCACCTCGTCGTGCCCCGTCTTCTGGACCGACGGCCAGTACTTCGGGCCCGCCGCGATCGTCAACGCGCACCGCTTCATCTTCGATTCGCGCGACGACGCCGCCGATGTGCGCCTGAACATCCTCAATGACAAGGAAGGCGTGTGGCGCTGCCGCACGACGTTCAACTGCACCGAGGCCTGCCCCCGCGGTATCGAGGTCACCAAGGCAATCGCCGAGGTCAAGCAGGCGGTGCTTCGCGGGAAGGCTTGAAGCCGGGCCGCATCAGCGGCGCGGGCTGCTTGATGCCGCGTTCGAGCATCTGAGATTCTTCTCGGCCAGAAGCGCTGTGCTCGCTACTCTGGCCGAATGAGCACCCCAGACGCGCCCACGATCGCCAGCGCCGCGCGATCGACGTCCACGCGTGTCGCGGTGTTCGCCGCCTACGCGGCTCAGGGACTCGGCTACGCCGTCGTGGTCACCTCGCTTCCCGCGCTGAAGGAACGCCAGGGCGTCGATGACACCGTCGTCACGCTCATCGTTCTCGGCGTCGCGATCGCCGCCGCCGGTGGTTCCGTGCTCGCCAACGCGCTCGCCGTGCGGTTCGGAAGCCGCACTGCCCTCGTCGTGGGACTTCTCCTGCAAGCCGCAGCCCTCCCCGCCATTGCGCTACCGACCCCGTTCCCGCTCTTCGTCTCGCTCTTCGCGGTCTACAGCATCGGCCTCGGCTGCGTGGATGCCGCAACGGCGATGCAGGGGGTCATCGTGCAACGCGCCCACGGCAAGCCGCTCCTCGGCGGCTTCTTCTCTGCCTACACGGCTGCCGCCATCGCGGGAGCGCTCCTCGTGTCGGCCATTGCGGCGTCTCCCTTCGCCGCGGGAGTGGCGATCGCAACGGCGGGCGTTGCGATCCTCGTGGTGGCCGTGGTCGGCATCCGTCTGTTCGCTCGAGAAGTACCGATCGAGGCGGCCCTCCCGGCGACCGAGCGCACTCGGCTCCCCCGGGCGGGCATCTGGGCGTTCGGTTTCGTCATCCTGGCGGTGTTCGTCGTCGACTCGGCCGTGAGCACCTGGAGCACGGTCTATCTGCAGGACGATCTCGGGGCACTGCCAGCCCTCGCGCCGCTCGGCTACGCCGCCTACCAGGTGTGCGTCCTCGTCACCCGCCTCGCGACCGACAGACTCCTCGGCATCATGAGCAGGCGCCGTCTGGTCGCAGGCGCGATCGTCGTCTCGGTGATCGGTGTGGTGGCTGTCGCGCTTCTGCCGTTCGAGATCGCCGCGATCGTCGGCTTCGCGCTAGCCGGGGCCGCCACCGGCATCCTGATCCCGGTCACGTTCGGCGCAGCAGGCGACCTCGCACCCGCCCACTCCGACCAGGTGATAGCCCGGGTCAACATCTTCAACTACGCCGGGGCGATCCTCGGTGCCGTCATCGTCGGCCTCCTCGCCGACGGTCCGGGACTGGCAATCGCGTTCCTCATTCCCGCGGCGGTGCTCGCAGCATCCCTCTCGGTGGTCCGCTGGTTCCGCACGGATACGGGCGTGATGAGCCAGACGGATGCCGCGCCTGAGGCTCGATAACCTGAGACCGTGAGTTCGCCCGACCGCAACCGCCGCGACACCGCGCGCGCAGCGCAGCAGCAGGAGGAGACCCTGCGTGCGCGGTGGGAGGAGACCCAAGAGCGCCTGCTCACGCGGTTCGAAGAGCCGATCTCGTTCGCGACGAAGGTAACCAAACAGACACTCGCTTGGTTTCCGGTTCGCGTCTGGCGCCACTTCTTGATCGCCAACGGCTTCCTCCTGGCCGCGGGAGTGAGCTATCAGGCACTGTTCGCAATCTTCGCGGCCGTCTATGTCGCCTTCGCTCTGGCCGGCCTGTGGCTCGGCGGCAGCGAAGAGGCGATCCAGAACCTCATCGACCTCATCAACCAATACATCCCGGGATTGATCGACAAGGACGGGCCGATCACCCCCGACGCCGTGGCAGAGATCGCCACCAACTCGGCGAGCCTGTTCGGGATCACCGGTGCGATAGCTCTCGTGACCTTGATCTGGACCGCCATCGGCTGGGTGACGTTCTCGCGCCGCGCCGTCCGCGAGATCTTCGTGCTGCCACCCGACCGGCGCCCCTACCTGCTGCTCAAGAGCGGCGACCTGCTGGCGGCGGCGCTGTTCGGCATCCTGCTGCTGATCGGCGGCGGACTCGGCGCGGTGGGCACCTGGGCCCTGGACATCGTGTTCTCGCTGTTCGGGCTCGACACCGAATCGGTGTGGTTCTCGATCGGCGTGCGCACCGCAACCCTCCTCATCTCTTTCGCCATCAACGCCGCGGCGCTGGCTGCGCTTTACCAGTTCCTGACCGGCACGAGCCTGCGCTGGCGCACGGTTTGGCCCGGAGCTCTGCTTGCCGGAGCGGCGGTCACGGTGCTCCAGCTCGGGGCAGGGTGGTTGCTCAGCTACACGCCGACAAACGCCCTGCTCGCGACCTTCGCGATCTTCGTCGGTCTGCTGCTCTGGTTCCGACTCATCGGCATCATCATGCTCGTGGGGGCATCGTGGATCGCCATCTCGGCTCGGGACGAGAACATTCCGCTGCTGGAGAAGACCGAAGCTGAGCAGCTGGCCGAGGAGCATGCCGCGCTGCTCCTTGCCGCCCAGGTGCGCCTGCGCACCGCCCAGGAGGCTCGAGACGGCGCGCCCTGGCACGCGCGGTGGGCAGCGACCCGCAACCTGCGACGTGCCGAAGAGGAACTGCGCGAGGTGGAGGCGTCCGCGCCACCTGCAGTGCGCGGCCCCAGCGCACTCGACGGCGTCGTGTGATCGCTTCAGGCCTGGGAGCACGGCGTCGGACCTGCCGCCTAGGCTGAAGCTCGTGCCTCGAACAGTTCGTATCGCCTCCATCAATGTCAACGGCATCCGCGCTGCCACGCGCAAAGGAATGCTCGAGTGGGTCGACCAGGCGGACGTCGACATCATGGCCCTGCAAGAGGTCCGTGCAAACGAAGAGCAGCTGACCGCCGCTCTTCCCGGGTGGCGGATCGTTCACCACGAAGCGCTCCAGAAGGGCCGGTCTGGTGTCGCTGTCGCGAGCCGGGTGGATGCCGGGGCCGTCCGAACGGTGCTCGGCCCCGAGCCGCTGGACCAGTCGGGCCGGTGGATCGAGGCTGACTTCGACATCGACGGCGAAACCCTGACTGTCGTGAGCGCCTATGTCCACTCGGGCGAGGACGGCACCCCCAAGCAGGAGGCCAAGTACGCGTTTCTGGACGCGATGCAGGCACGTCTCCCCCAGCTCGAGGCCCACTCCCCCCTCGCTGTTGTCATGGGAGATATGAATGTCGGGCACCGCCAGCTCGACATCCGCAACTGGAAGGGCAACCTCAAGAAGGCCGGGTTCCTCCCCCGCGAGCGCGCCTACTTCGACCGGATCTTCGCTCCCGCGGGTGCCGAGATCGAGTGCGTCGACGGGACTACCGGCACCGGACTCGGGTGGGTGGATATCGGACGCCGCTGGGCCGGCGAGGTCGACGGGCCCTACTCGTGGTGGTCGAACCGCGGGCAGGCCTTCGACAACGACACCGGCTGGCGTATCGACTACCACCTGGCCACCGCTTCGCTGGCCGAGCGGGTGACGGGGTATCGCATCGACCGGGCGCCGTCCTGGGACACCCGTTGGAGCGACCACGCGCCGGTCGTCGTCGACTACACGATCGGTCGTTGAGCGCACCGGCTGGCACCTGGCCGCGGCCTAGGATTGTCAGGTGACCAAGCCCCGCCTGTACTCCGGAATGCAGCCCTCCGCCGACTCCCTCCAGATCGGCAACTACATCGGGGCACTCATGCAGTGGCGGGACCTGCAGGAGGCCTACGACGCGTTCTTCTCCGTCGTCGACCTGCACGCCCTCACCCAACCGAACGATCCGGCTGAGCTGCGCGAGAAGACCCGTCGCACCGCCGCGCAGTACATCGCCGCGGGCATCGAACCATCCAAGTCGACCTTGTACGTCCAGTCGCACGTTCCCGCGCACGCCGAACTCGCGTGGGTGCTCTCCACGCTCACGGGCTTCGGCGAGGCGGGGCGCATGACCCAGTTCAAAGACAAGTCGCAGCGCTACGGCCAGGATGCGACATCCGTCGGGCTGTTCACCTACCCGGTGCTGATGGCAGCCGACATCCTGCTGTATCAGACCGACATCGTTCCTGTCGGTGACGACCAGAAGCAGCACGTCGAGCTCACCCGTGACCTCGCCGAGCGGTTCAACGGACGCTACGGCACCACCTTCCGGGTGCCGATGCCCGTCATCCAGCAAGACACCGCCCGCATCTACGACCTGCAGAACCCGACGGCGAAGATGTCGAAGTCGGCCGAGTCGGATGCCGGCGTCTTGTGGCTGCTGGATGAGCCCTCCAAGAGCGCCAAGAAGGTGATGCGTGCCGTCACCGACAGCGAGGGCTCGGTGCGATACGACCGCGAGAACAAGCCCGGTGTCTCGAACCTGCTCGTCATCTACGCTGCCCTCACGGGTCGGCAGATCCCCGCGATCGAAGACGAGTACGCCGGCCGCGGCTACGGCGACTTCAAGAAGGGTCTCGCCGACGTCGTGGTGAACGAGTTTGAGCCGGTGCGGACCCGAGCGCTCGAACTGCTCGATGATCCGGCAGAACTCGACCGGGTCCTGGCCGCCAACGCCGCACGGGCTGAATCTGTCGCCCGCGCGACCCTCGGCGACGTCTACGACCGGATCGGGCTCCTCCGCCGCGCCTGAACAGCCCGCGTCGCAGCGGTCACCAGACCGTCACGCCTCACCACACTCTCTCTCCCCGGATGACGACGTCGCTTCCCCCGTCGACGAAAACCACCTGGCCACACAGGTGGGAGTTCTCGGGCCCCGCCAGCCATGCGAGGAGTCGTGCGACGACAATCGCTTCTGCGAAGCCGTTGAGCGGCATGGGCACGGCCTGCTCAATCATCGAGCGGCCCTCGTCAGTCGCCAGGAGCGGCGCGACCATTGGCGTGAGGATGACGCCGGGAGCGACAGCGTTGAGCGGGATGCCTGCACCGGCCCACTCCGGCAGGGCGGCGTGGCGACGAATCCATCGCGCGAAGCCGACCTTCGTGGAGCTGTAGATGAGATTCGCCGTCTCGGCTCCCGCGGCCAGCTCGGCTGCCCGGGCAAGCGCGGCAGGTTCGTCGCCAGCCAACTCGAGATCGACAAGCCGAGTATCGGAAGGCTGCAGGCTCGCCATCGATGAGACCCCGACGGCTCGAGGGGCGTCGGATTCCAGCAGCAAGGGACGCAGGCCCTCGAGTGTCGCGACCATACCGAAGTAATTGACGCCGACAGTCGCAGGCGCAGGCACGGCAAGGCCGGCGATCGCGAGGATGCCATCAATCGATCCGCCGGAGAGGCGGTTGACCTCCGTGACGAGTCGCTCTCGCCCGTCGGCCGTCGTCAGGTCGACCTCGACATCAGCATCGCGCAGGTCCACGCCGATCACCCTGTCTCCTCGCTCCACGAGGAGGTCGGCGGTTGCCTTGCCGATACCGGAGGCAGATCCGGTGACCACATACGTACGCATTTCAGAGTCCTTTCTCCGACGCCAGAGCGCGGAGCGCTCCGTAACGCTGCGACTGCGACGTTACGCCGACCCGGGGTACCCCGCGAGAGACGAACGTCCCGAGAAGCCGCATAGGGTGGGGCGATGGATGTCGTCGTGCTGCGCACCGAGCGGTGCGAGCTCTCGCCACCGACCGACGCTGACGTGGATGCGATCTTCGAGGCGTGTCAAGACCCGGCGATCCAGCGCTACACCACCGTGCCTTCGCCGTATCTGCGCGAGCATGCCGAGCAATTCATCCCGCGCGTGGAGCGCCACTGGGCCGAGGGCCGCGAGGCGACGTGGGGCATCCGTCACGACGGTCGACTCGCCGGCATGATCGGGCTATACCGACGCGACCTCGAGTCCGCAGAGCTCGGGTTTTGGATGTCGCCCTGGGCGCGGCGACGGCACCTCCTTACAGAAGCTGCCAGGGCGGTCGTTGACTTCGGGTTTGAATCCGCCGGCATGTCGCTGGCGCGTATCGAGTGGCGTGCTGTCGTGGGCAACACCGGATCCGCGCGTGTGGCCCGAGCGCTCGGCTTCCGCTACGAAGGCATGCTGCGGCAGGCACTCGCAGGCCCCCTACAGCGGGACGATGCCTGGATCGCGGGCCTTCTCCCCGGCGATGATCGCGCGCCGGTCGCGTGGCCGATCATCGATGGAGGCCTGCCGCCGCTTCCCGGCTCGTGACAGGATGTCGCCATGCCCGAGATGCCGGAAGTGCAAGGACTTGTCGACTTCCTTGCCGGACGCCTGCCGGGTCTCACGGTCACGCGCGCGACAGTCGCGAATATCGCGGCGCTCAAGACCTACGATCCGCCGCTGGATGCGCTCGTCGGCACGCAGGTCGTGTCGGTTTCGCGCCACGGGAAGTTCGTCGACATCGAAACGGCGACGGATGCTGCGGCTTCGTTGCACCTGGTCTTCCACCTCGCGAAGGCCGGGTGGCTCCGCTGGTACGACGAACTGCCGGGCACGATCATCCGCCCCGGCAAAACCCCCATCGCCCTCCGCATCGCGTTCTCGGACGGCTCAGGGTTCGATCTCACTGAGGCCGGCACGAAGAAGTCCCTCGCCGTGTACGCCGCCCGGAATCCCGCAGACGTGCCAGGCATCGAGAGGCTCGGCCCCGATCCGCTCGATCCGGGATTCGATCATGACGCTCTCGCCGCGCTGCTCAAGGGACGCCGCACCCAGATCAAAGGCGTTCTGCGCGATCAGTCGATCATCGCCGGGATCGGCAACGCCTACTCCGATGAGATTCTGCACGCGGCGCGGATGTCGCCGTACGCCCTGGCAGCGACGCTGACGGATGCCGATATCGACACGCTCTACGCCGCGATGCACCAGACACTCACGGAGGCGATTGCGGCGGCATCCGGCAAACCCCCTGCCGAACTCAAGGACGCCAAACGACGCGGGATGCGGGTGCACGGCCGCCGGGGCGAGGTGTGCCCCGTCTGTGGCGACGAGGTGCGCAGTGTCTTCTTTGCCGACAACTCCCTCGAGTACTGCCCGACGTGCCAGACCGGCGGCAAGCTGCTAGCCGATCGCCGCCTCTCCCGCCTCCTCAAGTAGACCCCGAGGGGGGCGCCCTATCGGTCAGCCCGATGGTCTCTGCAGGAGCGAAGCGAACTGCCCAGCGCGGGGCTGGCACCGGGTCTGGCGGGAGCCGGCGTAGCCGGCGAGGGCATGTCCCCGCGCTGGGCAGTTCGCGTAGCGGCACCACTTTCCGCAGCGACCGCCCAGCGGCGCCACTCGAACCAATCAGTCGCCGAGCGTATCCATCAGCGTCCGAGCATCGTCATCCACCCAATCGAGGGACTTCGTGACGGCCTTCTTCCACAGCCGGTAGCGGCGAGCGCGTTCCTCCTCAGACATCTGAGGTTCGAACCGGCGATCCACTTGCCAGTGTTCGCGCAGTTCGTCGAGTCCCGACCAGATGCCGACTGCAAGTCCTGCCGCGTAGGCGGCGCCGAGCGCCGTCGTCTCGACCACGCGCGGGCGTACGACGGGGATGCCGAGGATGTCGGCCTGGAACTGCATGAGCAGATCGTTCTTCGTCATTCCCCCGTCGACGCGCAGTTCCGAGAGATCGCGGCCGGCATCCCCGACGACAGCCTCGATCACGTCCCGGGTCTGGAAGGCCGTCGACTCGAGAGCGGCGCGGGCGATGTGGGCGCGTGTCACGTACCGGGTGAGGCCGACGATCGCACCGCGGGCATCCGGTCGCCAGTAGGGAGCGAACAGGCCCGAGAAGGCTGGCACGAAGTATGACCCGCCCGCGTTCTCGACGGTCATCGCGAGGGTTTCGACATCCTGTGCGCGATCGATGATCCCGAGGTTGTCTCGCAGCCACTGCACGAGCGATCCGGTGACGGCGATCGAGCCTTCCAGCGCGTAGTGGGTGGGGCCATCCCCCAGGCGATAGGCGACGGTGGTGATGAGTCCGTGACGAGACCTGACGATCTCGGTCCCGGTGCCCACCAGCAGGAAGTTGCCGGTGCCGTAGGTGTTCTTCGAGTCCCCCACGCCAAAGGCAGCCTGCCCGAAGGTCGCGGCCTGTTGATCACCGAGGATGCCGGCAATGGGCAGTTCGCGGGCGGTGCCCGGCAGTGCGAGTTCGCCCACGACATCCGACGACGACCGGATCTCGGGCATCATCGCGCGGGGAATGTTCCACAGCGCGAGCATCTCGTCGGACCAGTCGAGGGTCTGCAGGTCCATGAGCAGCGTGCGGCTCGCGTTCGTGACATCGGTCACGTGCGCCCCGCCGCTGGTGCCGCCGGTGAGGTTCCAAACCACCCACGAATCGGGGGTACCGAACAGCAGATGGCCGGCCTCGGCATCCGCCCGCGCCCCCGGCACGTGATCGAGGATCCAGGCGACCTTGGATGCCGAGAAGTAGGTGGCAAGCGGAAGACCCGTCACCTCGGTAACCTGGTCGCCGACGCCGTCACGGGCAAGGGCATCGAGCCAGGGCTGCGTGCGGGTGTCCTGCCACACGATCGCGTTGAAGATGGGCTGGCCCGAGCGGCGGTCCCACACGATCGCAGTCTCGCGCTGGTTCGTGACACCGACGGCGGCGATACCGGATGCCTGCAGATGGGCCTTGCTGAGAACGCCGGAAATCACCCACTCGGTGTTGGTCCAGATCTCCATGGGGTCGTGTTCGACCCACCCGGCACGAGGAAAGATCTGCTCGTGTTCGCGCTGGGCGGTTGCCACCACGGTTCCGGCGCGATCGAAAACGATCGCCCGTGTCGAGGTGGTGCCTTGGTCGATGGCTAGGACGTGTTCGGCCACGATGCCTCCCGAAGTGTTGAACGCCTCCAGACGATGGATGGCGCGCCGCTTAGGCTACCGGTGCCGCCGCGGGCTGCCAGGTCGGATCGGCGGCGTGGACAGCGACAAGGGCTGCGGCGACCTCGGCCGTGGCGGCATCCTCGTCCCATCCGAGCACTCCAGCGACGGCGTCGGCGATCTCGGCGACGACATCGGGTGTCGCCTCGCCACGGAACGCGATGCTCGTGCGGCGCAGCAGCAGGTCGGCCAGATGCACGACATCCTCTGAGCTCGCGAGGTACCGCAGTTCGCCGGTGCTGTAGGCGGGAAGTGTCCCGAGGGGCCGGTCCTCGGCATCCTCGTCGACGAATGCGATGACCTCGCGGGCGGTCGTTCCGTAGCGTTCGAGGAGGGTGGCTGCGGCATCCTTCGAGAGCCCCCGGCGGTTCTCGGCGACCCACTGATGCCGTGCCCGCTCGGTTACCGGGTACCCGGCTCCGCCGCCGATTGCACGGCCATGGGTCGTGACGACGCGGGGTCGAGCAAGCAGCGCAAGGGCGTCATCGGTGAGGTGGGCGGCGGAGGCGCGGAAGGTGGTCCATTTGCCGCCGACGAGGCTGATCACCGTGGTGTCCGCCGACCCGGGGAGCTGCTCGGTCTCGACACGGTAATCGCGCGAGACGAAGCCGGGAGCGAGATCGCCGTGGCCGGGAAGCGGGCGGACACCCGAGAAGCGATACACGATCTGCGAGCGGTCGACAGTGATGTCGGGGAAGACGTGCCCGATGAGGTCGATGAAGTAGTCGACCTCGGGCTCGGTGCACACCGCGGGCTCTGCCATATCGTGCTCGAGGTCTGTGGTGCCGACCAGGACGCGTCCCTTGAGCGGGTAGATGAGCACGATGCGACCGTCGCGGTGTTCGAAGAAGATCTCTCGACCAGCCGTGGCTGCCAGCAGCTCGGGGTTGTCGAGCACGATGTGCGAGCCCTTGGTTCCGCCCATGAAGCTGGTCGGGGCCCCGAGGGCGCGGTTGGTGAGGTCGGTCCAGGGTCCGGATGCATTGATCACGACCGCGGCGCGGAAGGGGAACTCGACACCTGTCTCCGTGTCGCGAAGAGTGATCGCGCCGTCCGCTGCCCCCACGACTTCGACGTAGTTGGCAGCCCGGGCGCGGTCACCACCGGCGGCACGACCGTCGCGGAGCAGATCGAGCGCGAGGCGCTCAGGGTCGTGTACCGAGGCATCCCAGTAGGTTGCGGTGTATTTGACGGTGTCGTTCAGTGCTGGAAGTGCGCGCAACGAGGCGGTGCGGCCGCGGAAGGTGTGGCGGGGAACGCGGCCGCCGCCACGCGAGAACGAGTCATAGATCGTGAGACCGATCTTGATCAGCGCTGCGCCGCGCTCGACGTGCTTCCCCGCGCCGTGGCGCAGGAAGCGCAGCGGCGCCGAGAGCACCCCCGAGAACGTGGAGAAGATCGGGATCGTGGTCTGCAGGGGACGAACGTAATGGGGAGCGGTGGCCAGCAGGTCATTGCGCTCGGTGACCGCCTCGTGGACGAGACGGAACTCGCCGTTCTCGAGATAGCGGACGCCGCCGTGGATCATGTGTGAAGACGCTGCGGATGCGCCGCTGACGAAGTCGCCGCGTTCGACGAGCGCGACATCCACGCCTTGCAGGGCGAGGTCCCGAAAAGTCGCGAGCCCGTTGACCCCACCGCCGACGATGAGCACATCGGCCTGCGGCCGCTCGCTCAACTGGGTGACGGCGCCTCGTTCGACCGTGTCTCGTTCGACGGCGCTCATCGATTGGTGTCCTTCCTCGCTCGGGGACTTCCCGCGTGTTCACCATCGTCCCATGACTGATCGAAGTTGCAGACCCAATGCACATACGTGCACACTGTGTGCGTGAGCGACGACTCGACCCATTTGCGACGGGCACTGACCGCCGCCCACCTGTACTACGTCCAGCTACGCACGATGGACGCCATCGCCGCCGAGCTCGGAACCTCCCGCTCGACGGTGTCGCGGCTGCTGTCGTTCGCGCGCGCCGAGGGAATCGTCGAGGTGCGCGTGCGTTCGCCCCTTGACGCACCGGGCCTCGTGGAGACGCAGGTGCGCCGCCAGTTCGGGGTGCGCGCCCAGGTCATTCCCGTACCGGAGTCGGTGAGCGATCTCGAGCGTCTCGACCGCGTCGCGCAGGGAGCAGCGCAGTTGCTCGATGAGCTGATCGTCTCGGATCTGGTGGTCGGTATCGCGTGGGGATCGACGCTGGCTGCGGTAGCGCGCCGGCTGACTCCCAAGCGCGTGCACGGCACGACATTCGTGCAGTTGAACGGCTCGGGAAACGTGAAGACGTCCGGCATCACGTACGCGAGCGAACTGCTCAGCAGATTCAGCACCGCATACGGCGGGGAGGCCGAACAGTTCCCTGTCCCGGCGTTCTTCGACGACCCTGAGACCCGACGAGCGCTCTGGCGAGAACGCAGCACGCGACGCATCCTCGACATCCAGAGCCGTATGGGTCTCGTGCTGTTCAGTGTCGGAGCTTTCCGGGCCGAGGTGCCCAGCCGCGTGCACGCCGGCGACTATCTCGAACCCACCGACCTCGAGCAGCTGAAGGCAGAACGGGTCGTGGGTGACGTCGCGACGGTGTTCTATCGCGCGAACGGCTCGACCGAGGGGATCGCGTTGAACGAGCGGGGATCAGGCCCCTCTTTCGATCTGCTTCGCGCGGTCCCGCGGCGCTGCTGCATCGTGACCGGCGAGGCCAAGATCCCGAGTCTGCGCGGCGCACTCGCCGCAGGCCTCATCACAGATCTCGTCATCGATGAGCGCACCGCCCGCGCCATGGTCGACGGGCGGGAAGCGGCGTAGGCCACCGGGAATGAACGCGCGCGCGGCGCGTTGACTACACTCGAGAGCAATGAACGTGCTCCGGGGTCGGTGAGAATCCGAACCGGCGGTGAAAGTCCGCGACCCGCTGCATCCGTGTTCGAGAGAACGCCGCAGCGGTTGATCCGGTGAAATTCCGGAACCGACGGTGATGCGACGCGAAAGTGTCGTCAGTCCGGATGGGAGGCAGCACAGGTGACGCCACGGCGTTGCCGCCTTCCCTGCCCCGGCGTACCCGACCGGAGTTGGCAGTGAGTCAAGGCACAAGCGAGACAGCCGCTATGAGGCGCGCGATGAGCGCTGCGCTGCGCGGTCCTCGCGGGGTGAACCCCCAGGTCGGGGCGGTCATCCTCTCACCCAGCGGAGAGGTTCTCGCCGAAGGCTGGCACCGGGGCGTCGGAACTGCACACGCCGAAGTCGATGCGATGTCCCAACTGACGCCCGACCAGCTTCGCGGAAGCACGGCGGTTGTCACCCTCGAGCCCTGCAACCACACCGGCCGCACCGGCCCCTGTGCGCAAGCCCTCATCGACGCTGGTGTGGCACGCGTGGTCTACGCGGTCGATGATCCCGGCGTCGTCTCGGGCGGCGGGGCCGAACGTCTCGCGGCAGCGGGCGTAACCGTCGAGGCGGGTCTACTGCGCGATGAAGGCACCGCGCTCCTTGACACCTGGCTCACGGTGCAGCGACTGGGCAGACCCCACGTCACCGTGAAGTGGGCGCAGAGCCTGGATGGTCGCGCGGCGGCCGCCGACGGAACGAGCATGTGGATCACAGGCGCCGAGGCACGCACTGACGTGCACCGGAGGCGATCGGATGCTGACGCCATCGTGGTCGGCATCGGCACCGTGCTGGCCGATGACCCGGCGCTCACCGCACGAGGCCCTGCCGGCCAGCCCCTGTCACAGCAGCCCCTGCCGG
This sequence comes from Microbacterium sp. NPDC076895, assembly GCF_040687115.1. Lineage (NCBI taxonomy): Bacteria > Bacillati > Actinomycetota > Actinomycetes > Micrococcales > Microbacteriaceae > Microbacterium > Microbacterium sp. NPDC076895. The sequence goes on along the minus strand of NZ_JBFBMQ010000003.1, from coordinate 212,569 downwards.
TCGTTCTCGGCGAGCGCTCGATTCCGGATGCCGCACAGGTCCGCAGGCATCCCCGAGGCCTGATCCAACGCCCCGGAACCGACCTCACGGCGGTGCTGGAAGAACTACGGGATCTCGGCATCCAGCGTGTTTTCGTGGAGGGCGGGCCGACGGTTGCGGCATCGTTCCTGCGCGCCGGGCTGGTCGACGAGGTGCTGGCGTATGTCGCTCCGGTGCTGATCGGCTCCAGCCGGGACCGCGATCGGCCGGCTGTGACCGACATCGGGGTCTCGACCCTCGCACAGGCTCACCGGCTCGAGCTGACTTCGCTCGAGCGGCTCGGCGATGACGTGTTGTTTGTCGCCCGCCCCCGCGCCGCAGCCGAGACCCCCGAATCCCTGTCCCCCGAGACCACCGTCGCTGACGCTTCGTCGGTGTAGTCAGGAGATCGCCATGTTCACAGGACTCGTTGAAGAGATCGGCCGCGTTACTGCCGTCGAGCCGTCGGGCGACGGCATCCGGTTGACGATTCACGCACCGCGATCCGTCGCGGATGCCGCGCACGGCGACTCCATCGCCGTCAGCGGGGTCTGCTTGACGGTCGTCGCTCGCGATGGCGACGGCTTCACCGCCGACGTCATGCGACAGACGCTCGATATGTCGACCCTCGCCGATGTCTCAGTCGACCGCCTCGTCAACCTGGAGCGCGCTACCGCCGCGGGCGGGCGCCTGGGCGGACACATCGTGCAGGGTCACATCGACGGCACAGGGACCGTCGTCGAGGTTCGACCCGGCGACCAGTGGCGGGTAATCCGCGTCGCGATTCCCCAGCACCTGGCACCCCTCATCGTCGACAAGGGGTCGATCGCGATGGACGGCGTGTCCCTGACCGTCAGCGCCGTGAGCGAACCCGCCGCCACCGAACCCTGGTTCGAGGTCTCGCTCATCCCCGAAACCCTCGAGGCGACCACCTTCGACGCCCTGGCTCCGGGCTCGCCCGTCAACCTCGAAACCGACATCCTTGCCCGTCACGTGCAGCGTCTGCTGGCGTTCCCTCCGGCGGCTGCGGCCGCCCCGACCGAAGGAGGCTCGCTGTGAGCCTTGCCCCCATCACCGAGGCTCTGGACGCCCTGCGCGCCGGCCGCCCGATCATCGTCGCTGATGACGAGGACCGCGAGAACGAGGGCGATGTCATCCTCTCGGCAGAGCTTGCCACGCCCGAAGCCGTCGCGTGGACGATCCGCTGGTCCAGCGGCCTGCTGTGCGCGCCGATGCCCGCCGAGTGGGCAGACCGCCTCGACCTGCCGCCGATGGTCGCCGTCAACGAGGACGCTCGTGGCACCGCGTACACCGTCACAGTGGACGCCGCCGACCGCACGTCGACCGGCATCAGCGCGAGCGACCGCGCCCATACCCTGAACGTGCTCGCCGATCCCGCCTCGACGCCCTCGAGCGTCATCCGGCCGGGCCACGTTCTGCCGCTGCGCGCCGTCGACGGGGGCGTTCGCGAACGCGCCGGCCACACTGAGGCTGCCGTCGAGTTGATGCGCCTGGCAGGGCTGCAGCCGGTCGGGGCGATCGCGGAGGTCGTCGCCGAGGACGGCTCCATGATGCGGATGCCGGGACTGCTGGAACTCGGCGCGCGCGACGGGGTGCCGGTCATCACGATCGAGCAGCTCATCGCCTACCTCGACGAGCACGAGCCTCGCACCGTCGCACCGCACAACGTGCATCACCGTCGTGTGAGCCTGCGCGCCGAGGCCACCGTGCCCACGTCACACGGCGTGTTCCGATTCCTGGCCTATAAGGATCGGATCACGGGCACCGACCACATTGCGGTCGTGGCTGGCGACCTGGCCGAGGATGCGCCGCTCGTGCGCGTGCACTCGGAGTGTCTCACCGGCGAGGCCTTCGGCTCGCTCAAGTGCGAATGCGGGCCGCAGCTGGATGCCGCGCTCGACGCTATCGCGCAGAACGGCGGGGTTGTCATCTACATGCGCGGACACGAAGGACGCGGTATCGGCCTGATCAACAAGCTGCGCGCCTACAGCCTGCAGGAGCGGGGGCTCGACACCGTCGACGCGAACCTGGCCCTCGGGCTGCCCGCCGATGCGCGTGACTACGCTGCAGCCGCCGGCATCCTGGGAGATCTCGGCATCGACCGGATGCGACTGCTCACCAACAACGGCGACAAGGTCGCTCAGCTGCGTGGCCTCGGCCTCGACATCGTCGAGCAGGTGCCGCTCCTTGTGGGCGTGGGGCCGAACAACCACCAGTACCTGGCCACGAAGGCTGAGCGCATGGGACACACCATCGCCCTCGACGACCTGGATCGCGCCCTCGGAGTCGGGGCCGCAGCAGAGAGGACCGACGCATGAGCGGAACCGGCGCCCCTGAGCGCGAAACCATCGACGGCTCGGGCCTGAACATCGTGATCGTCGCGGGCCAGTGGCACGAGACCATCGCGAACGGCCTCCTGGACGGTGCGCGTCGGGCACTCGATGGCGCCGGCGCTTCCTACCGGGTCGTGCCCGTCCCCGGATCGTTCGAGCTTCCCGTCGTGGCGAAGGCAGCTCTGGATGCCGGCGCTGACGCCGTCGTCGCGCTCGGGGTCATCATCCGCGGCGGTACTCCGCACTTCGAGTTCGTCTCGTCAGCCGCCACCGACGGGCTCACCCGCGTCGCCCTGGACACCGGCAAGCCCGTCGGCTTCGGCGTGCTGACCCTGGACGACGAGGCGCAGGGGATCGACCGAGCCGGCCTTCCGGGCTCGCGCGAAGACAAGGGCTTCGAGGCAGCGGATGCGGCCCTGCGTACCGCGCTCGCGCTGCGGGAGCTGCGGGCCTGACAGGCACAGGAGAGTCAGGCGAAGAAGACTCCACCTTCAGTGATGCATAAGGTACGCTGACGGCATGGAGATTCTTCGTCACGCCGTGCTTCTCGTTCACCTCTCGGGCTTCGCGATTCTGTTCGGCGCCTGGGTCGTCGAGGCGGTGCGCCGCACCGGGGCCGTGACCGCGCTCATGAACTGGGGTCTGCTGATCGCGGGCGTCGCAGGCCTCGCTCTGGCGGCGCCGTGGGGCGTCCCCGAGGGCGTCGAGTTCAACTACATGAAGATCGGGACGAAGCTCGTCATCCTGCTCATCATCGGGGCACTCCTCGGCATCGGCTCGGCCCGCACCAAGCGGAACGGCTCGGCACCGGCCGGTGTATTCTGGGCGATCGGCATCCTGACCTTCGCGAACGCGGCGATCGCCACACTCTGGCGCTAGGCGAGGCTGGGGGCGCGGACGCCGTTCTCGTCCGCCTCGTCGACAGGCCATCATGACCTCCGCCACCGCTACCGTTCCCGCGCCCGCCAATCCGCGAAGCCGTGTCATCACGGCAAGCCTTGTCGGCACGACGATCGAGTTCTACGACTTCTACGTCTACGCGACGGCGGCGGTGCTTGTCTTCCCCGCGCTCTTCTTCCCCACCGGTAACGAGACCACTTCGCTCTTGGCATCCTTCGCGGTGTTCGGCGCCGCGATGGTTGCGCGTCCCCTGGGCGCCGTCGTGTTCGGCCACTTCGGCGACCGATTCGGCCGCAAGGCGACCCTCGTCACCTCGCTCCTCACGATGGGGATCGCGACCTTCGTGATCGGTCTGCTGCCCACGGTCAATGAGATCGGGGTCTGGGCGGCGGTATTCCTGCTCGTGCTGCGACTCGCGCAGGGATTCGCGCTCGGCGGCGAGTGGTCGGGCGCCGCGCTTGTGGCAACGGAGAACGCCCCGGCCGGCAAGCGCGCGTGGTACGGCACCTTCCCGCAGCTGGGCGCACCGATCGGTTTCATCATCGCCAACGGGATCTTCCTCGCGATCAACCTCTCGCTCCCCCACCCCGATGGCACGGCTCAAGCCTCGGATGCGTTCCTCGCCTGGGGCTGGCGAATCCCGTTCCTGTTCTCAGCGGTCATGGTCATTGTCGGCCTGTGGGTTCGGCTACGCCTGGTTGAGTCTGACTCGTTCACGCGGGCGGAGAAGAAGGGGACGCTTCGAAAGTTCCCCCTCGGGCTCGCGCTGCGTCGCTATTGGTGGCAGCTGATTCTCGGCACGTTCATCATGCTTGCCACCTACGTGCTGTTCTACCTGATGACGAGCTTCACGCTCTCGTACGGTACGAAGGCGACGACGGATGCCGCGCAGGCAGCCGCAGAAGCGGCAGGAACCCCGTTCGACCCGGCCACCTACGTTCCGGGTCTCGGTTTCGGCTACACCGACTTCGTGTTGATGCAGATCATCGGCGTTGTGTTCTTCGGGATCTTCACGCTGCTTTCAGGCCCCGTGGCTGACGCGATCGGCAGGCGCCGCCTGCTGCTGTGGGTGACTGCGGCGATCATCGTGTTCGGTTTCACGTTCACCGTTTTCCTGCTCCCCCAGGCCGATCCGAAGTTCACCGGTGCGCTGGTGCAGGCGTTCCTCGTGTTCGGGTTCGTGCTCATGGGCTCGACCTTCGGCCCGATGGGCGCGGTACTGCCCGAACTGTTCCCCACCGAGGTGCGCTACACCGGCTCGGCGGTGTCCTACAACGTGTCGTCGATCCTGGGGGCTGCGCTCGCTCCCCTGGTCGCCGTCGCGCTGTGGGCAGCCGCCGACGGGAGCCCGGGGCTCGTCGGCGTCTACCTCTCGGTGATGGCCGTACTCACCTTCATCGCCCTGCTCTTGTCTCCCGAGACCAAGGACGTGGACTACGACGAGATCGGACCCGGCGAGACCGTCTCGCTATAGCGCGGCCCTTGGGACGCTACGGCGTCAGTCCAAGAAGAGCTTCCGCAGTCGCGTAGTCGTAAACACCAAGCCCACCGCGATCATGACGACGTAGTAGAGGACGTGACCGAGCATCGCGATCGACAGCGCGCCGGTCGTAAGGCCACGAATCAGTTCGACGCCGTGCCACAGCGGTAGGGCCATGACGATCGCCTGGACGAACTCCGGGTAGACGGTGATCGGGTAGAAGGTCGCCGAGAAGAGGAACATCGGCAGCAGCACCATGTTGATCCAGTCCATGTGCTGGAACGTCTTCATGTAGCTTGTGACCGCCATCCCGAGGCTCGCGAACCCGAAGGCGATCAGTACAACAGCGGGGAGCGCGAGAATCGCCGTGGGCGCGAGGTTCAGGCCGAACAGCTGCATGATGACCATGAACCCGGTGGCGTATACGAGTCCACGAAGCAGGGCGTACAGGATTTCGCCGAGCGCGACATCCAGTGGTCCGAGGGATGTCGAGAGCTGCCCCTCGTAGAGCTTGCCGTAGTTGAGCTTGAAGAAGACGTTCCACGTGGAGTCGTAGATGGCGCCGTTCATCGCCGACACCGCCAACAGTGCGGGAGCGATGAAGGCCGCGTAGGAGACCACGAGCCCCGACGAGGTCTCAACCGTGCCGATGAGCTTCTCTAGCCCAAAGCCGAATGAGGCGAGATAGAACACGGGCTCGAAGAAGCCTGAGAGCACAACGACCCAGCTGGATGACCGCGCCGCGATGAGTCCCCGTTGCACGACGGCCCAGGGGTTGCCCGACCAGAGTGCGCGTACGCTCCCGCTACGACGAGGTTCCGTCTCCGATGCCACCGCGGTCATTTCGCGAGCCTCCGCGTAAAGGTGCGGCGCGCGAACGCGTAGCCGACGACGGTCAGGACAGCAAGGTATGCGAGGTGGATCGCGACAGCACCGGGGCCACCGGGCGACCCATACGTTGCCATCCGACCCAGCTCCGACGCGTGCCACAGGGGCGAGATCCAGCCGATCCACTGCAGCCAGATGGGAAGGGTCTCGAGCGGGTAGAAGGTCCCCGAGAACAGGAACATCGGCACGAAAAGGAAGCGCTGCACGAGCGCAAACTGACCCTTGTCGTCCTGGATCGACGCCGCGTACGCCATCAAAGGCACGCCGAACGCGAGCCCCGCCAGCAGACCGACGAACATCGCTAGCCAACCGGTGGCAGGGTCGGGAACCGCACCAAAGAGGACGATGAACACGTAGTAGGCGACGACAGCGATCAGCATCCGCGCCGAGGCGCCGAGGATCACCCCGTTCGCGATCTGCGGGCTCGACAGCGCCGACGCGTTGAACCCGTAGAAGTAGCGGCGCCACTTGAACCCCGACATCACCGGGTAGGTGAACTCTTCTGTGGCCACGCCGATCGCCGCTGTCATCAGCAGCGCCGGCGCGACGAACACGAGGTAGCGGACCTGCTCGCCGTGCACCTCGATCGTCCCGTCCAGGAGCGCGGCAAGACCCAGCACCAGTCCGAGCAGATACAGGATGGGCTGCCCGAGGGCACCGACCACGATCGTCCACCCGTAGGCGCGCATCGCGCGCACCATGTGCTCGGCGACGTACCACGAGCCCCAGCGACGGGGCTTGCGCCCCCACGCGAGGGCTTCGGCGCGCAGCTCGTCGAGCGAGGGCTGAGTGCGCGCATCCGGAAGGGGTGTGCTCATTCGATCAGCGACCTTCCGGTCAGGCGCAGGAAGACATCCTCGAGGCTCGACCGACGCACGAGCGAGGTCAGCGGCTGCAGGCCCGCGGCCGTCACACGCTCCAGCGCGCGCTCACCATCGTGCGCGTAGACGAGGATGCGGTCAGGGAGCACCTCGACACGGTCGCCGATCCCCTCGAGCTGCGGCGCTACCTGCTCATTGCGGTCCGACCCGAAACGCACCTCGAGCACCTCACGGCTGGAGTGTTCGCGAATGAGGGAGGCAGGCGTCCCCTCGGCCATGATCTGACCCTTGTCGACCACGATGAGCCTGTCGCACAGCTGCTCGGCCTCGTCCATGTAATGGGTCGTGAGCACGAGCGTCGTGCCGCGCTCCTTGAGGCGGAACAGACGGTCCCAGAGCACGTGCCGGGCCTGCGGGTCAAGACCCGTCGTGGGCTCGTCCAGCAGCAGGATGCGGGGGTCGTTGATCAGCCCGCGCGCGATCGTGAGCCGGCGCTTCATGCCGCCCGAGAGCTGATCGACCTTGCTCTTCGCCTTGTCTTCGAGCGCAGCGAACGCGAGCAGCTCGTCGGCCTTCTGTGCGCATACCTTGCCGGGCAGGCCGAAATAGCGGCCGTAGATGAAGAGGTTCTCGCGGGCGTTGAGTTCGCCGTCGAGGTTGTCCTGCTGCGGGACGACGCCCAGCCGCGAGCGAATCTCGGGACCGTACTGGTCAGGATCCAAGCCCAGGATGCTGAGCTCCCCGCTTGTGCGCGTCGAGACGGCGCCGATCATCTTCATCGTCGTCGACTTGCCCGCCCCATTCGGGCCGAGAAGTCCGAACGACTCGCCGGGGGCCACCTCGAACGACAGCCCGTTCACGGCGAGGAAGTCATCCTTGCCAGCGATCTTGTAGGCCTTGACAAGGTTGTGGGCGCGGATCACGGGCTCTGGCACCGTCCTACTGTACGAGCGATCTCCGACATCCGACGACGCGGGAGTAGCATCCCGGTGTGACCGATACACAGCTTCCGTACCGCGCCGACATCGTCGGCAGTTTTCTCCGACCGGCAGTCCTCGCTGATGCGCGTGCCGCGCGTGCCGCGGGAGAGATCGACGATGCCGCTCTGCGCGAGGTGGAGGATGCTGAGATCACCGCGCTCGTCGCAAACGAAGCCGCGAACGGGCTGCGGCTTGCCACCGACGGCGAGTTCCGCCGGTCGTGGTGGCACTTCGACTTCTTCGGGATGCTCGATGGTGTCGAGGTCGTCGAGCTCGACCACGGGATCCAGTTCCAGGGCGTGCAGACGCGGCCCCTCGGCCTGCAGGTGAACGGACGCATCGGCTTCAGTGACACGCATCCGTTCGTCGCCCACTTCCGCGCACTGGCCGACGCCACTGCCGCCACCGGGGCAACGCCGAAGTTCACGATCCCCGCCCCCACCGTCTTCGACTTCCGCCTCGAGCCCGCCGGGATCATCACCGACCTGTACGCCGACCGCGATGAGCTCGTGCCTGACCTCGTGCAGGCCTACCGCGACGCAGTGCAGGCGTTCTACGACGCCGGATGCCGCTACCTGCAGTTCGATGACACCGCGTGGGCCTACCTCTGCTCGCCGGAAGAGCTCGAGAAGGCGGCTGCCCGCGGCATCCGCACCGAGGGAATCGGCGAACGCTACGCAGCGATGCTCAACGCGATCCTCGAGGTGAAGCCCGCCGACATGACGATCACGACTCACGTCTGCCGCGGCAACTTCCGGTCCACGTGGATCTCCTCCGGCGGCTACGAGCCGGTGGCCAAGCACCTGCTTGCCGACACGAACTATGACGGCTACTTCCTCGAGTACGACAGCGACCGCGCTGGTGGTTTCGAGCCGCTCCGCTTCCTTCCCCACGGCCACAAGCGGGTCGTGCTGGGCCTCGTGACCACCAAGTCGGGCGAGCTCGAGGATGCCGACCTGCTGCGCACCCGCATCCAGGAGGCTGCGCAGTTCGCACCGCTGGAGCAGCTTGCCCTCAGCCCCCAGTGCGGTTTCGCCTCAACCGAGGAGGGTAACCTCCTCACCGAGGACGAGCAGTGGGCCAAGATCCGCCTGGTCGTCGACACTGCAGCAACCGTCTGGGACTGACGCGACGCGCGCCTCACGCTTTTGCACCTCCTGCCGCGCGCGAGGGGTCGCAACACGCCATGCACCCGCGAGCGGATGCGGCGTGTTGCGACCCCTCGCGTGTGGGTCCGCTGCCATATCGTTGGCTGTTTACAAGTAAATACCTCTGGACATAGGTAAATTTTGCCCGTACGCTCTCGCTGAAGCCACCCGGACGAGGAAGTCGAGGAGACACCCATGGCCAAGAATCTGCAAGAGCTGTTGGACGAGAAGGGCGATACCGTCCGGATGCTGCGCGACTCGCAGCTCGGCACGTACATCTACCCCGTGGTTCCGGCCGAATTCAGCAACTGGCGCCGCGAGCAGAAGGCGTGGCGTAACGCAGCGGTGCTGTACGACCAGAGCCACCACATGGTCAACTTCTTCGTGAAGGGACCCGATGCGCTGAAGCTGCTCACTGACACCGGCATCAACGGCTTCAAGAATTTCCCCGTGAACACCGCCAAGCAGTTCGTTCCCACCGCCTCCAACGGCGGCGTGATCGGCGACGGCATCCTGTTCCACGAAGCAGAGGGTGAGTACGTCTACGTCGGGCGCGCCCCCGGAGCCAACTGGCTGCAGTTCCACGCCGAGACCGGCGGGTACGACGTGGAGTTCCGCTACGACGACCGCTCGCCGTCGCGCCCCTACGGCCAGGCCGTGCACCGCGACTACTACCGCTTCCAGATCCAGGGACCCAACGCCTGGGCGATCATCGAGAAGCTCGCGGGTGGACCGGTCGAGCAGGTCAAGTTCTTCCACATGGGCGAGATGACGATCGCGGGCGAGAAGGTGCGCACACTCCGTCACGGTATGGCAGGCGCTCCGGGCCTGGAGATCTGGGGACCCTACGAGCAGCACGGCAAGATCCGCGATGCCATCCTCGAGGCAGGCCGCGAGTTCGGCATCGAACCCTGCGGGTCGCGCGCGTACTCGTCGAACACTCTCGAGTCCGGATGGATCCCCTCGCCGCTCCCGGCGATCTACTCCAGCGAGGCCGAGCGCGCCTACCGCGAGTGGCTGCCCGCGAACAGCTACGAAGCGATCAACGCGCTGGCAGGGTCCTTCGTCTCGGAGAACATCGAGGACTACTACCTGAACCCCTGGGAGCTCGGCTACGGCTCGTTCGTGAAGTTCGACCACGACTTCATCGGCCGTGACGCGCTCGAGAAGCTCGACCCCGAGACCCAGCGCAAGAAGGTCACGCTGGCCTGGAACGACGAGGACCTCACCAAGGTCCTCGCGTCAGTGCTCGACCGCGAAGGACCCGGCTACCAGTTCTTCGACCTACCCAACGCCAACTACGGTTCCAGCAACTACGACGCTGTCATCGACGCCGACGGCAACACCGTGGGCCTCTCGCTGTTCACCGGCGTCACCGCGAACGAGAAGCGCGGCCTGTCGCTGGCCACGGTCGACCGCGACGTCCCCGTGGGCGCCGAAGTCCGGGTCGTCTGGGGCGAGCCGAACGGCGGATCGGGCAAGACGACAGTCGAACCGCACGAGCAGATCGCGATCCGCGCCGTCGTCAGCCCCGTGCCCTACGCCGTGACCGCACGCCAGGAGTACCAGGGCGGCTGGCGCACCACCGGATCGCTCTGATCCAACTCGCGCCTCGCGCACACAACGATCTCGGGGACGGATGCTGCGGCATCCGCCCCCGAGATCGTCTTCGGGCAGTCGCGTCAGGACGCGATGTGGATGCCTTCGAAGCCGCCCGGAAAGCCGCTGACCGCCGCCGAGACGGTGTCAAAGAACCAGTCGAGCGCACCCGCGTGCTGCGGCGACCGCCGACGGTACAGCTGAAGCTCAACCGGCCCGAGAGCGAAGGGCAACTCACGGATAGCGAGCGGCCAGCTCCGCGACCATCCGACAGCGAGAGTCTCGGGAATCGTCGCGATGAGCGTCGTCGAGCGCGCGAGCAGGGGCGGGATCGACGCAATGTGTTGGACGCTCACCGCCGGTGGCTCGCTCACGGCGTGCCGAGCGTGCACGCCGGCCAAAAGCCGCGCACTTGAGTCACCCTCGACCCATATCCGCCGCGCGGTTTGGTAGGCCTCGAGACTCAGCTCGCTGTCGGCGAGGGGGTTCTGGGCTGACATCACCACGCGGTACTCCTCGCGCTTGACCGTCTGCCGCTCGAACGCAGCGGGGAGTTCCGCCGGCGTGATGGCAAGGTCCACGGACCCGCGGGTGAGTAGCTCCTCGAGGTCTTCACCCCGGAGCGCCGTGACGGCCAAGCGAGCGCGGGGTGCTCCGAGGGCCATCGCCTCGCCGATTGCCGGAAGCCAGCCGATCTCACCGAGCTCCGACAGTGCGATGCGGAAGGTGCGCTCTGAGGTCAGGGGGTCGAAGCCGGTCACTGCCGCAATGGTCCGATCGATCACTGACATACCCTCGTGGAGCTCGGGATAGATCGCGTCGGCAAGCGCTGTGGGACGCATCCCCTGCGCCGTTCGCTCGAACAGCGGATCTCCGAGTTCCCGGCGCAGCCGCGCGAGCGACTGACTGATCGCCGACTGCGTCACGAACAGTCGGCGCCCCGCCGCTGTCAGGCTGCCGGCCTCATAGATCGCAACGAACACCCGGGTGAGGTTCAGGTCAGTGAGCATGCGTACACCTCGATCGGTCCGACATCAGGACTGCTCATGAAGCTATTAGCAGAGCTCATCATGAAAGGGTATTTGATTCAGTCCTGCTTGGGATAGCGTCTCCTCGGGCCGGCGCGCACCGCGTCGAGCCCAGAACGAAGGAGTTCACATGACCGAGTCGCTGGCCGCCGCGATCGCCCGAGCGGGAAGCCCCGTGCAGCTTCTGCGCAACGCGCAAGCGCGACCCACGATCTTCCCCGTGACGGCAGAGTTCAGCAACTGGAGGTCGGAGCAGCAGTCGTGGCGACAGACCGTGGCACTTCTTGACCAGTCCCACCACATGACCGACCTGTTCATCCGCGGTCGCGACGCCCTGCGCCTGCTGAGCGATCTCGGCGTCAACAGCTTCGCCCGCTTCGAGGTCGACAATGCGAAGCAGTTCATCGCGGTCAACGACGAGGGATACCTCATCGGCGACGCCATCCTCTTCTACCTGGGCGACGAAGAGTTCGACCTCGTCGGCCACCAGATGGTCATCGACTGGGTGCAGTTCCATGGTGAGACCGGCGACTACGAGGTCACCTTCGAGCGGGACGGCAACTCGATCGTGCGGTCGGGCAACCCCACGCTGTACCGGTACGAACTGCAGGGGCCGAACGCGCTGGAACTCATGGAGCGCGTCACCGGCGCGCCAGTCCCGCCCACCCGCTTCTTCCACATGGCGACGTTCACGATCGACGGCGTCACGGTGCGCTCGCTGCGCCACGGCATGGCTGGCCAACCCGGCTTCGAACTCTTCGGCCCCTGGGAAGACGGCGAGCGCGTCAGGGAGGCCCTTCTGCGCGAAGGCGAGCCCCTCGGGCTCGTCCGCGTGGGCTCCAAGGCCTACTCGTCAGCCAACCTCGAGTCCGCGTGGGTTCCGTCTCCCCTGCCTGCAATCTTCACCGGGGCCCACGCCGAGCGTTACCTCGAATGGCTTCCCGCCACCAGCGCCGGGTCCCTGGCCGGAAGCCTCACCTCCGACCGGATCGAGGACTACTACGTCACCCCGTACGACCTGGGGTATGGCCGCAGCGTCGCGTTCGATCACGACTTTCTCGGTCGGGAGGCACTCGAGCGCATCGCGCAGGAGCCCACACGGGTCAAGGTAACGCTGATCTGGAACGCCGACGATGTCGCGGCGGCGCAGCGATCCCTGCTCGAGCCGGGGTTGCCGGCGAAGTACATCGACTTCCCGAAGGCGCGCTACGGCCTGTATCAGGTCGACCGAGTTCTCATCGACGGGCGCGACGTCGGTATTTCGCACGACGCCGGGTACATCACGAACGAGCAGGTGTTCGCTTCGCTGGCGAGTCTCGTTCCGGATGCCGCGGAGCCGGGCACCGAGGTCGTGGTGGTGTGGGGCGAGGAGCCTAACTCCGCCAAGCCCGCTGTCGAGCCACACCGTCAGGTTGAGATCCGCGCGACGGTTGCTCCCGCACCCTATTCGTCGTACGCGCGCGAGAACTACCGTCGGGACACCTCAGCTGCATCCAGCTGACATGCGGGAGGTCGTCGCCGCCGCGCTAAGCCACACCGCGCGGCGGCGATGACGCACGGCGCCCCGGGTCGGGGTGTGTCTCGAGGTAGGCCAGCGAGCGCAGCGAGGTCGAAACGAGGGGATGGATGCCGTGCGGCTCGTCGCGACCGGTGGTTCCCGCGTCCGGCAGATAGGCATCCCGCAGCGCCTCGGTGATCTGCCGAGCGGCAACCGACAGCAGCTCGACGATCCCCTGAATCGGCGCCCCGTCGTTGGGTACGACGACTCCCAAACCCGCGTAGACCACCCCGTGAGGTCCCACAACCGGCACGGCGATGCCGCGGGACTCCTCGTGGATGAACCCCTCTGCGCACACGTAGCCCTCCCCGCGGACGCGACGCAGCAGGTCGCGCAGGCTCGCCTCGTCACGAGGAGTGCTCGCGGTGTAGTTCGGCCATCCGGCAGCCACGACCTCGTCGACAAGCCCCGGCTCGGCATGGGCGAGCAGAACGAGGCCGCTGGAGCTCACCGGGAGAGGGATCCTGCCGCCGATCAGGGTGGCGTTCACGACAGCGTCGCGCGTCGACATCCGTTCGACGAACAGCACGTCGAGCCCGGCGAGAACTCCCAGTTGAGTGTGCTGGCGCACCCGCGAGTGAACGGCGGTCAGCCACGGCTTGGCCAGCTCGCGCAGGCCGATCGCTCCCGGGGTGCGCGATGCGAACTCCCACAGGCGCACGCCCAGACGGTAGGACTTGTCGGGAAGCCGCTCGAGCAGCCCTTCCCGCTCGAGTTCGCCGACGAGGCGGTGCGCTGTCGAAGCCGACAGGCCCGCCGCATCGGCGATCTCGGTGAGCGTGAGGAAGGGTCGCCTGGCTTCGAAGGCGTCGAGGATCTTCAGGTGCTTGTGAAGCACCGACTCTCCGGCTGACCCTCGCGCCATGGCATCCTCCTCGATGACGCCACGATGCTACTCGCGATGCTCAGTCGTCGGCGCGATAGACCGTGCGCGCGTACTCGTGATACGGCGCCGGCGCAACGGTAGCGCGGATGCGTACCTGCCGGTGCTGCGCGTCGACGCTGTGCTTCTGCGAGATGGGGTCTTCCCCCCAGACCACCTCGACGACCTCACCGTCGGCAATGTCGGCATCCAGGGTCGCGAGCGACATGTAGAGCTGGTCGTAGGCGATATAGCCGGCATCGGTCGAGATGCCGACACGGCGACCATCCTGCAGCACCTCGTCCATCTGGTACAGGCCGTAGCGGGCCTTCGGGAAGTCGAGGAACTTCGCGGGAATGCCCGGCTCCATCTGCGAGCGCACGACGTCGGCGACATCGTTCGCATTCCATAGCAGGGTGACCTTGCGACGCGTCGGGTTCTCGGCGAGCTTCTCGAGGGCTTCGCGACCGTGGAAGTCGTGATCGAAACGGACCGAGCGACCGAGCCCCAGGTCGTAGGGCGTCATGTAGTAATCGTGGATGTCTTCGCTGTAGAGCGACCCTCCGATCGAGCCGGCCCGGTCTGCCGGCAGCCACTCCCGATACTCGGCGAAGTCCTCGTCGAAGATGGCGGGGAAGGGCGTGGGGACCCATCCGGATTCGAGCGGGGTGGCCGAATAGGCCTTCGCACCGACGCGACGGATGCCGTGCTCGGCTCCGGCATCCATCAAGGCGTTCAGGACGATCTCGTTGTCTTCCCACGGGCCATAGAACTCGAAGCCCGGCTGACCGGCCATGCCGTGGCGCAGCGCCTTGACGGGGCGCCCGGCGATCTCGACATCCCCGATGTGGAAGAACTTGATGTCGGGGGCAGGTCCGCCGAAGACCTTCTCCATGACGAGGTCGGCGTTCGGCCCCTGGAGCTCGTAGCGGTAGAAGGTCGGCGGCCCCTGACGCATGTGCGAGTTGCCCTCGAGTCGGTGGTGAACGTCCTTGCCCGCCGCCTGGGCCTTCTCGACATTGAAGCGGACCCAGTCGATGAGCAGGTGATGTCCGATGAGCACGAGACCCTCGGGCGCATCTTCGTTGTAGAACAGGATGCCGTCGCCAATGAGGTAGCCGTCCTTGTTGACGGAGATCAGCTGCTTCGCGACCCCGGGACGGAAGGTGCCGAACGTGTTCGGCGAGATGCTGGAGAGCAGCGGGATGAGATCGGCACCGCCCAGAAACAGCTGGGTCATGTGGTGCGACTGGTCCATGAGTGCCACCGTGCTGTTCCACGCACGCTGCTCATCGCGCCAGTTCGTGAACTCGGGGGCTACCGGGAACGTGAACGCCGGCCAGTTCTGATTGCGCATCAGAGTTACCGGGCTTCCGGCGCGAGCGATAGCCGCGGCAAGGGATTCGGATGTCATCGTCGACCTTTCCTATCGATGTGGCGCCATGCTAGGTCGGCCCTCTCACGCCGCCGGCGACGATTTCCGTTGAACGGAATCGGACTCCATGGTTCTCGCGAGCGGGGTCAGGATGGGGGCGTCGGACGTTTCCTCGTCACGGTCGGGGCACACTCTCGGGGCGTGCAGCCAAAATCGTTGACAATCCTGAGGTCGGGTCGTAGCGTCCGAGACAGGTCGTGGCAGTGGCGCCACGGGGAGGGATGGGCGATGGCCGCTCGACTGACACTGCGAGACCTGACTCTCCGTTTCGGGGGAATCAGCGTGCTCGAAAACGTCAGCTTCGACGTGGAGCCCGGCCTCATCTTCGGCCTCGTCGGCCCGAACGGCGCGGGCAAGACTTCCCTGTTCAACTGCATCAGCGGTCACTACAAGCCGAGTTCCGGGTCCATCCGGATCGACGACGAAGAGGTCATCGGATCCTCGCCCGCAACGCTCGCGCGGCACGGGCTCGCGCGGACGTTCCAGCACCCGGCCCTGCAGCTCGAGTCGACAGTGTTGGACAACGTCATGCTCGGAGCGCATACCCGTATGCCGGGCGGGCCGATCGCGTGGTCGCTGCGGCTGCCCCTGACGGGACGGTCCGAGAAGCAGATGCGGTCAGAGGCACGTGAGATTCTGGCGAAGGTCGGCCTCGACTGGGCGGCAGACATGCATGCCGACGAACTCTCGCACGGACTGCACAAGGGAATCGAGCTCGCCCGAGCTCTGATGTCGCGCCCGCGGCTCCTGCTGCTGGATGAGCCAGCAGCCGGCCTTCCGCATTCCGAGGTCGAGCATCTCATCGAGCTCATCCGCGCGATCCGCGCCGAAGCCGACATCACGATCGTTGTAGTCGAACACCACATGGGACTGATCGCGGCCCTCACCGACCGCGTCGTCGTCCTCGACCATGGCAAGAAGCTCGTGGAGGGTACTGCTGCCGAAGCACAGTCCGACCCTCGCGTCATCGAGGCCTACATCGGGAAGGAGGCCGGCGATGACGCTGCTTGAGCTCGAAGACGTCACCGCGTTCTACGGACCCGTCCAGGTGCTCGAGGGCGTGTCATTGAGCGTTCCCGACGGCGGCGCTGTCGGCATCCTCGGGGCAAACGGGGCGGGCAAGACGACGACCTTGCGCGCGATCACGGGAGTGGTGCGCACCGGCGGACGAATCATTTTCGATGGCACAGACATCCGCGGAAAGCGCCCGGAGCAGGTAGCCGCACTCGGGATCGCGCATGTCCCCGAGGGCCGCGGAACTCTCGCAGATCTGACAGTTCGCGAGAACCTGCGGGTGGGTGCCTACCTGCGCAAAGACCGCAAAGGCATCGAGAAGGACATCGACTACCTGCTCGAACTCTTCCCGAACCTCAGGGAGCGGATTCGCTCGCACGGCGCGGCCCTCTCGGGCGGCGAACAGCAGATGCTCGCCATCGCGCGCGCCGTCATGGCCAAGCCCCGCCTCATCCTGCTCGACGAAGCCTCGCTGGGCCTGGCTCCCAGCACTGCCAAGAGCGTCTATGAAGCGATCGCGCGGCTGCGCGCCGAGTCAGGTATCGCCATGGTCGTCGTCGAACAGAACGCAAATCTCGCATTCACCGTCGTTGATTCAGCAACAGTTCTCGAAACCGGTCGCAACGCGCTGACCGGCACCACGTCCGAACTCAAGGGCATGGACGAGATCCGACGCGCATACCTGGGGGGCTGACGGATGGGAACCTTCGTCCAACTCGTCGTCGACGGGCTCTCGACCGGCTCGATCTACGCAGCCCTCGCGCTGGCGATCGTCCTCGTGAACCAATCGACCGGACTGATCAACTTCGCCCAGGGCGGGATGGCGGTTCTGGCAGCCTACGTCGCGTACACGCTGACGCAGGTGGGACTTCCGCTGATTCTGGCGATCCTCGTCTCAGTATTGTTCGCGTTCATCTTCGGAGCGATCGTCGAGCGGTTCCTCATGCGCCGCTTCGAGGGAGGCGACCCGGACACCGCCGTGGTCGTCACAATCGGCCTGCTGACGCTGATCACGGGCTTCGTTGGGTGGATCTGGTCGTACAACAACCTGCTCTTCCCCTCGCTGTTCCCGCTCGATACGGTGACCTTCCTCGGTGCCGTTATCAGCGTCCGCTCCCTCGGCACGATCTTCGTCATCGTGGCGATCATGGGACTCCTCCAGCTGCTTTTCGTGGGCACCAAGCTCGGGCTGGCGCTGCGCGCCGTGGCGATCAACCCCCAGTCCGCAGCCTTCTCGGGGATCGCCGTCGGTCGGATGCTGATGGTCGGATGGGGCCTGGCGGCAGGACTCGGAGCCGTAGCCGGAGCACTCGTGGCCCCCCAGCTCACGCTCACCCCCGGAATGATGGACTCCGCGCTGGTCTACGCCTTGGCGGCCGTCATCCTGGGTGGTCTGTCGAGTCCGATCGGGGTCGTCATCGCCGCGTGGCTAATCGGTGTCCTCGAGAACCTCGCGGCTGTGTACGTGCCGTTCATCGGCCACGACATGAAGATCGCGGTGCCCTTCATCCTGATCTTCGTGGTGCTGCTCGTGCGACCACAGGGACTGTTCGGACGCAAGACGGTGGTGCGCGTGTGATGACCTCGACAACCGACTTCACGATCCCAGCTCGCAGCACAGCGCGACCCTGGGTGCGCTGGATCATCATCGCAGCGATCGCTGTCGTCCTCATCGTGGGACCGCTGATCCTCCCCGAATTCGCAAACCAGACCGCAGCCCGCATCGGTGTCTTCGCCGTCGCGGTGCTCGGCCTCAACGTCGTCATGGGATACGCCGGGCAGGTCTCGCTCGGTCAGATCTTCTTCGTCGGCCTCGGCGCCTACGTCACGGCCTACGGCGTCACACAGGACTGGAACATCATCCTGGTCTTCGCGCTCGCGTGCATTCTGCCCGGCGTCGTGGGACTGATCGTCGCCCTGGCCGCAAGCCGCCTCGGCGGGCTTGCGATCGCAATGGTCACGATCGCGCTCCCTATCGTCGGTGTGCCGCTGGCCAAGCGCCTCTCAGAGTTCACCGGCGGATCGCAAGGGATCTCAGCGCGCTTCTCGGCGGCGCCCGAGTGGACGGGGCTCTACAACGACCAGTGGCAGCTCTACATCGTCATCCTGATCACGGTGATCGTGTTCCTGCTCACGCGAAACCTCGTGCACGGCAAGTTCGGTCGGGCGCTGGCGATCGTGAAGTCCAACGAAGCCGTTGCCGCGTCCATGGGAATCTCTCCCTACTGGTACAAGGTTCTGGCGTTCACGATCGCGTCCATCATCGGCGGCGTCGCAGGATTCATGTACATGGTCGTGGTGCAGTACACCTCGCCCGAGACGATGAGCTTCGCGCACTCCATCTCGCTGCTGGCCGCGATGGTGATCGGCGGAGCGGGAAGCATCGTGGGTTCGCTCCTCGGCGGCGCGTACTACGTTCTCGTGCCCCAGTGGACGAACCTCATCAACCCGAGCATGACGGCGTTCTTCCAGGGCATCATCCTGCTCGCGATCCTCTTCCTCCTCCCCGGCGGCCTTGCCTCCCTCCCCCGCGCTGTGCGGCGCCTGACCAAGCGCTCGTCCGGATCGGGTCGACCGAACGGTCCGGCAGGTGCAGCATCCGCCCCATCCGACCCACCCTCCCATCCATCACCACAAGAAAAGAGGCACAACACATGAGTACTCTGCGCACCAAAGCGCGGGTCACCTCCGTCGTTGCGGGCATCGGCATCGTCGCCCTGCTCGCAGCCGGATGTTCCCGTGGCGACGATTCCGGCGGCGGCGAAAGCACCGACGGCGCCGTAGCCAACAGCCCCGGCATCACCGACACCACGCTCACGCTCGGCGTCTCGACGCCGCTGTCGGGAGGCACTGCCGGGCCCGGCACGTGCACCGTCGCCGGCCTTGCCGCCTACATGGGTGCACGCAATGCCGAGGGCGGCATCGAGTTCGGCGACGGGAAGACCCGCACGATCGAGGTCAAGTCCTACGACGACGCCTATGACCCGCAGAAGGCACTGGCCAACTTCCAGCAGATGGTGGCCGACGACGTCTTCGCCGCCACCTCGGGCTTGGGAACTCCGACCAACCGCGCCTGGCGCGAAGCGGCGATCGATGAGGAATTCCCGCAGGTCCTGATCATGACCGGTGACCCGCTCTTCTCCGACCCCGAGGAGAGCCCCTGGCAGCTCGGCTTCGTGCCGGTCTACCAGAACGAGGGCGCCGCGTTCGGTGAGCTGCTCGCGGAGTCCGGTGACCACAAGGTCGCGATCCTCTACCAGAACGACGACTACGGCCAGGGCTACGTCGAGGGCTTCAAGGAAGCTGTCGCGGGCGCCAGCAACATCGAGATCGTCTCGGAGCTCAGCTACGAAGCCACCGACGCCTCGGTGGATGCGCAGATCACCGAACTCGCGGCCAGCGGCGCGGATGTCTTCTTCAACGCGATGTCGATCACCCCGCTGGTGATCTCTTCGCTGCAGAAGGCTCAGGAACTCGGATGGCTCCCCAGCTGGTTCCTGCCCTCCAACACCTCGAGCCCGACGGCGATCCTGCAGCCGGGTAACGCCGCCGCTTTCCCGGGCGTCTACTCCGTCTCGTTCTCGAAGGCCCCGGCGAGCCCGGCCTTCGCCGAGGACGAGGATGTCGTGACATTCCTGTCCGACCTCAAGGAATACGGCGACTACCCCGACCCGCCGGCGTTCCCGCACTGCATGTGGAGCTACATGATCGGCGCGGCGCTCGAGCAGGTGTTCCAGAACATGACCGAGCCTACCCGCGATGACTTCATGCTTCACCTGCGCGAGGTCACCGACTTCGAGGCGCCGCTCATGCTTCCGGGCACGGCGGTCAACACGACGATCCCCGGTGAGCCGGCGGTCTCGAGCGTGATCGTCCAGAAGTACAACGGCACCGGTTACAGCGACGCTGACACCATCGGCTGACGCCTGTCCTTCAGCGGGGCGGCGGTCCGGGTTCTCCGGGCCGCCGCCCCGCTCTCGTAGTGGCGAGGCGGGGTTTCAGCGCAACGGGGCCGCGTGGTCGCGGTCAGTCCAGCGTGCGCAAGACCTCAAGCACACCCGCCAGGTGAAGTCGCATTGCCGATTCGGCAGCCTCGGGATCTCGAGCGACGACAGCATCGATGATTGCGGCGTGCTCGTGGACCGAATCCACACCGCGGCCCGGATGCAGCGCGAGCCTGAACTGGTGACGAGCCGACTGCGCCCGAAGGCGCTCAAGGAGGGCGACCGCCGTGCTGTGGCGACTGATCTGCTGCACCCGCTGGTGCACCGCACTCTTCAGTTCGGAATAGGTCAGGTGGTTCCCCGACTCGGCGGCGGCCACCATATCGGCGCGCAGACGCCGAAGCTTCGCGATGTCGTCGTCGGTGGCGACCTCAGCAGCCTTGCGCGCACACAGGGCTTCCAGCCCCATGCGCACCTCGGCGATCTCCACGGCCTCGTCGAGTGTGACTGAACGCACGCGGGCGCCCTTGTTCGGCATCCGCTCGACCAGCCCCTCGCCCGTGAGCGTGAGCAGAGCAGTGCGCACCGCAGCGCGCGACACTCCGAACTCGGCACTGATGTCCGACTCGATGAGGCGTTGGTGCGGTGCATAGCGACCCGTTTGGATCGCATCCCGGATCTGCCCGGCGACGTCGGCGCTCGGGGCACCCTCGACTGACATCGTCGTCATCGACGTATCCTCCTCGAGTCGACAATAGTGTCTGCGCAGGAACTGTCGACGATTTCTTTCACGATCTCGGCGCGGATCCTCGCACGGCGTCATCCGTGGGGCGAGCGCAGTATCCAGCGCGGAGTACGGTCGTAGATAGCCCATCCCCCGAATCGAGGTCTCGATGTCGCGCGCTGATACGCGTCCCGCCCGCCGTGGTCGTCGCACACCCGAGGAAGGGCCGCGCGCAACGTTCCGCCAGCTGGTGCCCTTCCTGCTCGAGCACCGAAATGTGCTGATCGTCGTCGCGATCCTCAGCATCGTCGGCGCCGTCGCTACCCTCGCCCAGCCGCTCCTGGTCGGCCAGGTGATCACCCGCGTTCAGGACCAAGTCCCACTCGGATGGCTCGTGTGGGGAATCGTCGCGCTCGTGGTCGCCGCATCCCTCATCTCCGGGTTCCAGCACTACCTGCTGCAGCGCACCGGAACCGCCGTGGTCTACTCGAGCAGGCGACAGCTCGTGGCCCGCATCCTGCACCTTCCCATCCGGGAGTTCGATGCACGCCGCACGGGCGATCTCGTCTCCCGCGTCGGCACAGACACGACGCTGCTGTACGCGGTCCTCACGCAGGGACTCGCGGATGCCGTCGGCAACTCGCTCCTCTTTATCGGTGCCCTGGTTGCGATGGCGCTGATCGACCCCCTTCTGCTGCTGGCCATCGTGGTCGTGATCGGCCTGTCGGTCACCGTGGTCGTGATCCTCAGCGGCAGGATCCGCCGCGCCACCGGCGAGCAACAGGAGAAGGTCGGCGAGTTGGCCTCCTCGGTGGAACGCGCGGTCAGTTCGATCCGAACCGTGCGCGCCGCAGGAGCCACCGAGCGCGAAGTTGCGGACATCACGGGTGTCGCGACTGACGCATACGGCGTCGGCGTCCGGATCGCGAAGGTGTCTGCGCTCGTCGTTCCTGTCGCCGGGATCGCCCTGCAGGTCTCGCTGCTGGTCGTCTTGGGCGTCGGCGGCTTCCGCGTGGCATCCGGCGCGATCGAGATCGCAAGCCTCGTGACCTTCATCATGTTCCTGTTCCTGCTCGTCGGCCCGCTCGGAAGCTTCTTCGGTGCCATCACCTCGGTGAACCAGGCCCTCGGTGCTCTCGGCCGCATCCAAGAGATCCTCAATCTCCCGGTCGAGGACGCCGACGACGCACGGCTCGCGGCATCCGTCACCGAGTCCTCCCCCGCTCCGGTGTCACAGATGGCGGGCGCCCTGGCCTCAGACCCGGCATCCGTGACACCGGAACCGCGGGAGATCGCGATCGAGTTCCGGGATGTCTGGTTCCGATACCCCGAGGCCGTTGTCGCCGCACGCCGGAAGGCCGAGACCGAGGCGCGTGCCGTGCTCGAGAGCGCGCACGTCGACACGTCGGCCATCGCGCTCGCGGGCGACGGCGGCACGGATGCCGACTCCAGCGCGCAGGTGCAGTCCGAGGCATCCGATCATGCCGGCGACGTGCTGCGCGGCGTCTCGTTCCACGTCCCTCGCGGGTCGCGCGTGGCGATCGTCGGCCCGTCGGGCGCCGGAAAGAGCACGACACTCGCGCTCATCGAGCGGTTCTACGACCCGACCCGCGGCGCCATCCTGCTCGGCGGTGATGACATCCGGACCCTTCCGCGCGAACAACTGCGCGCACAGCTCGGCTACGTCGAGCAGGATGCCCCGACCCTTGCCGGCACGATCGCGCAGAACTTGCGCCTCGCGTCCCCCGAGGCGACGGATGCCGACTGCGAGCGCGTTCTTGACGCCGTGAACCTCACCGAGGTGCTCGAGCGCAGTCCGCTGCGCCTCGAAGCCCCGGTCGGCGAGAACGGCGTCATGCTCTCGGGCGGCGAGCGTCAGCGCCTGGCGATCGCTCGCGCTCTTCTGGCCGCCCCGCCCATCCTGCTGCTGGACGAGTCGACCTCATCCTTGGACGGACTCAACGAGCAACGGATGCGGGATGCCATCGACGCCGTCGCAGCCGAGCGCACTCTCATCGTGATCGCCCACCGCCTGTCGACGGTCGTAGACAGCGACCTGATCGTCGTCATGCAAAACGGCGAGGTGATCGGCCAGGGGACGCACGGTGAACTGGTCGAGTCCACGCCGCTGTATCGCGACCTCGCCCGCCACCAACTCCTCGTCTGACCCGCACCACTCCCGCCGAACCCACCCGAATCCCGACGAACCCACACCTTCCCGCGGCTGAAACCTGTGGGCTGGCGCGGGAAGGTGTGGGTTCGCGGTCGCGGGCGGGAGGAGGTCGCCCGGGTCAGGCTGATCTGAGTCGGTAGCGAAGGGCTGCGAGTTCGGCATTCAGCTGGGCCGGGATGCGACCGTCGAAGACGCCGTAGAACTCCTCGGTGAGGTCAGCCTCATGCAGCCACGACGCTGGATCGACGGCGAACAGTTCATCGAGGTCTTCCTGCGGAACGTCGATGCCCTCGAGGTTGAGGTCCTCGACGCGCGGCAGACGCCCGATCGGGCTGTCAAGAGCCGGCACCTTCCCGTCGACGCGGCGGATGATCCACTCGATGACACGGGAGTTGTCGCCGAACCCGGGCCAGAGGAAGCGGCCATCTGCTCCCTTGCGGAACCAGTTGACCTGGAAGATCCGTGGCGCGCGGTCGAACCGCAGCTGCTGACCCATCTTGACCCAGTGGCCGAAGTAGTCGGCCATGTTGTACCCGCAGAACGGCAGCATCGCGAACGGATCGCGCCGCAGTTCGCCGACTGTGCCCTCGGCGGCCGCGGTGCGCTCGGACGAGATCGTCGAGCCGAGGAAGACCCCGTGAGCCCAGTCGGTTGCCTCGACCACGAGCGGAACATTCGTGGCGCGGCGTCCACCGAAGAGGATCGCGTCGATCGGCACACCCTCGGGTGCATCCCAGTCGTCGGCGATCTGCGGGCACTGGTCAGCACGCACCGTGAAGCGGGAGTTCGGGTGCGCCGCGGGACGCCCGGATGCCGGGGTCCAGGGGTTGCCTTCCCAGTCGATGAGCTCGGCGGGGGCCTCATCGGTGAGACCCTCCCACCACACATCCCCGTCGGGGCGAAGAGCCACGTTCGTGAAGATCGTGTTGCCCCAGAGCGTCTCGACAGCCGTGACATTGGTGGATTCACCGGTTCCCGGCGCTACCCCGAAGAAGCCCGCTTCGGGGTTGATCGCCCAGAGGCGCCCATCCTCACCAGGTCGCAGCCACGCGATGTCGTCGCCGAGCGTTTCGACGCGCCATCCGGGAATCGTCGGACGCAGCATAGCCAGGTTGGTCTTGCCGCACGCCGAGGGGAACGCGGCGGCGAGGTGGTAAGCCTTGCCCTCGGGACTGATGACGCGGATGAGCAGCATGTGCTCGGCCATCCACCCCTCGTCGCGGCCGATGACCGAGGCGATGCGCAGCGCGAAGCACTTCTTGGCGAGGATGGCGTTGCCGCCGTATCCGGAGCCGTACGACCACACCTCGAGGGTGTCGGGGAAGTGCACGATGTACTTCTCGTCGTTGCAGGGCCACGCGACATCGTCTTGGCCCGGTGCGAGCGGCGCACCGACGGAGTGGACGGTCTTGACCCACGGCGACCCGCCTGCGATCTCACGAAGGACATCGCTGCCCACACGCGTCATGATGCCGATCGAGGTGACAGCGTAGGCACTGTCAGTGATCTGTACGCCGATGTGCGACAGCGGTCCAGCAACGGGTCCCATTGAGAACGGCACGACGTACATCGTGCGCCCACGCATCGACCCGTCGAAAAGCGGAGTGATCGTGGCACGGATCTCGGCGGGGGCCACCCAGTTATTGGTCGGGCCGGCGTCTTCCTCGCGCTCCGACGCGATGAAGGTGCGCGCCTCGGTGCGCGCCACGTCGCTCGGGTGAGAGCGCGCGAGGTACGAGCCCGGCCGCCACTCGGGGTTGAGCTTGATGAGCTTGCCCTGCTCGACCTGCTCGCGCAGCAGAGCCTCGTTCTCGGCGCGGGAGCCGTTAACCCAGCGGATCCGATCGGGCTTGGTGAGCGCCGCGATCTCGCCCACCCACTCGATGAGGGCATCCATGCCGGGGCCAGAGATCGACGGCAGTTCGCCGGATGCCGACGCGGGCGCCGAGGTGGTGGGGCGAGTAATGTCAGCGATGGCCATTGTCTCTCCTGTGTGCGACGTCGTCTGGGGGCTCGTTCTCCACTTTCCTGCACGTGAAGCACCGTTTGAACGCGTCTGACCTCATAAGAAGTCCGATTCTTTCGCTAGCATCAAGGAATGGCACCCACGAACCTCGAACTGGTGACGCTCGGGCACCGCATCCGTCACGAACGCGTGTCTCGGGGGTGGACGCTCGACGAGCTGGGTGCACAGGTCGGGGTCGCGGGCAGTCAACTGAGCCTCATTGAAAACGGCAAGCGCGAGCCGAAGCTCTCGCTGCTGCAGGCAATCGCGCACGCGACGGGGCTGGAGGTCACCGATCTTCTGGCCGCTGAACCGCCGAATCGCCGAGCGGCGCTGGAGATCGAACTCGAACGCGCGCAGGCAAGCCCCGTGTTTCGCAGGCTCGGCATTCCGCCGGTGAAGGTCACCAAGGGAACGCCCGACGAGACGATCGAGTCGATACTCGGTCTGCACCGGGAGCTCGATCGCCGTGAGCGAGAAGCGATCGCGACGCCCGAGGAGGCACGTCGGGCCAACACCGAGCTGCGTCTGCGGATGCGGGAGCGCGACAATTACCTCCCCGAGATCGAGAAGCTCGCTGAGAAGCAACTCGCAGCCGCAGGTCACGTGTCAGGAGCCCTCACCCACCGCACCGTGAGCATCATGGCAGAGCGCCTCGGGTTCGAGCTGCTCTACGTCAACGACCTGCCACGCTCCGCGCGATCGGTCACCGACCTCGAGAACGGCCGCATCTACCTCCCGCCCGCGTCGATCCCGGGCGGCCACGGGCTGCGCTCGATGGCATTGCAGGCGATGGCGCACCGGCTGCTCGGACACCAGCGACCCACCTCGTACGCCGACTTCCTGCAACAGCGGCTGGAGATCAACTACTTCGCCGCCTGCTGCCTCATCCCCGAGACCAACGGGGTCGCGTTCCTGCAGCAGGCAAAGAGAGACCGCAACCTCGCCGTCGAAGATTTCCGCGATGCGTTCGGCGTGACGCACGAGGCGGCGGCCATGCGGATGACGAACCTCATGACGCAGCATCTCGGCATCCGTCTGCACTTCTTGCGCGTCGACGGATCCGGGGCCATCTCGCGCGTCTATGAGAACGACGACCTTCCCCTGCCGATGGATGTGACGGGAGCCGTCGACGGGCAGATCGCGTGCCGCAAGTGGTCGGCCCGCGCTGCGTTCTCGGAGCAGAACCGCACGACCGAGCATTACCAGTACACCGACACTCCCGCCGGGACGTTCTGGTGCGCCACGCAGACCGGCACGACATCCGACGGCGAGTTCTCGATCAGTGTGGGGGTCCCGTTCGACGACGCCCGCTGGTTCCGTGGCCGGGAGACGACCAAGCGCGCGGTCTCGTCGTGTCCCGACGAGGCGTGCTGCCGCCGGGCGCCGTCGGAGCTCACCTCACGCTGGGAGGGCAAGGCATGGCCGAGCGCTCGCGTGCACATGCAGATGTTCACCCCACTCCCCCGGGGCAACTTCCCCGGCGTCGACGACTCCGAGGTCTACGCGTTCCTGGACCGTCACGCCTAACGCGGCATCCGTGGCAGGGTGGATCCGTGCGCGCCCGCAAAAGTGGGCGCAGATTGTCGTCTCGACTCGATAAGTGGGCGCACATTGTCGCCTCAGGACCTGCAAGCGACAATTCAGGCCAACCTTTCGCCGTTGGGACCGCGCGCGAGAATCAGACAGTGAAGCTCGAGAGTCCGGCATGGGCTCCTCCCCACCTCCAGGTTCAGCGCAGGATGACACGAGTTGCCTGAACGGCCAGCCCCAGGTGCGGCCCGACCAGAATGCTGATCGGATGCCGCGCCGCCACGCCTCGCTTCCTCCGACGCTGTCTGGCACATTCGCCTACGCCGAGGCGCGCGCGATGGGTGTTAGTCCCCGGCGACTGCGTGGGTCCGATCTCGAGCGCCCGTTCCATGCCACTCGGATTCATCCCGAGGCCGCGGCACGCTCCGCGTTCGAGGGTCCGCAAGCGATCGACGCCCGAGCCCGCGCCCGGGTACTCGAGCGGGCCCGCGCCTACAGCAGCGTGATGAGTCGGCGCGGATTCTTCACAGGGATGACGGCAGCAGCGCTTCTCGGGTGTCCACTCCCCGACGGCTTCGACGCTGACGCGGACCTGTCGGTCGGCATTATGCACCCGCATCGGGCAGCGCGAGCCCGAGGCGTGGCCGGCCTTCAGACGCGCGAGCACCTTGCGTACGTGATGGATGTCGAAGGCTTGCGCGTGACCACTCCCGCCTCGACCTGGGCGATGCTCGGCGGAGAGCTGTCAGAACGGTGGCTCGTGATCATGGGAGATCATTTCGTACGAGTTCCTCGCGACCACCGGGGTCGGGCCATGCCGAACGCTCGACTGGCCACGCCCGCACAGTTGGAGGCAGCAGCGCTCGCGCCAGGGCGGCGGCACCGCAAAGCGCTCCTTCGTGCCCTGACGTCGGTGCGCGTCGGCAGTGCCTCCCGGCTCGAGACTGAGTATCGACTGGATGCCGAGGCCGAGCGACTGCCCGACATGGAGTTGGATGTCGAGGTCCGCGATGCGGACGGAGCGCTGATAGCAATTGTCGACGGCATGCATCGAGCGTTCGACCTGATTGTCGAAGTCGAAGGGGATCACCACCGGACCGATCGCGCACAGTGGAATCGCGACATCGACAGAACGGCGGCACTGGCGGCGCAGGGGTGGGAGGTCATTCGCCTGACCTCTCGACGGATTCGAGACGGGAGCGCGACGGCGGTGGTCGGAAGCGCCCTCCACCGCCATGGTTGGGCGGGACCGCGGGGCCACTAGCAGCGGCGCATCCCGGCTGACGTGGTGCGGCATCCGTGGCAGGGTGGACCCGTGCGCGCCTGGCTGATCCGCTTCGTCACTCTCTACGTTTTCGACGTTGTCGTGCTGCTCGTGATCGGTCTGATCATGCCGCAGGTCTCGGTTGGATGGTCGGTACTGTGGGCAGCCGTGATCCTCGCCCTGGCGACGCTCTGGGTCAAGCCAGCCTTACGGCGCTGGCTGGGAGGCCGTGCCGAACGGTCAAGCCGTGAGCTCACGCGTACGGGCGCGAAGCTCGTTCAGGGCGCCGTCGTGCTCATCGTCGGAGCAGTCGTGTGGGTGCTCGTTGTGGTGCTCTCCGGCGTGGGCGTCGCTGGCTTCTTCTGGGGCTGGGTCATCCCGCCAGTGTTGCTCGTCATCGCGTGGCTCATCTACGACGCCATCGATGACCGTCTCGAAGCGCACGCTGGCCGTCTCTGGGATGGCGCCCGCGGGCGGTCGTAGCTCACTCGCCCGCGCCGGCCCCGCCACCATCTGATCCGGCATCCGCGTCGGATCCATCGCCCGGCACGTGGGCGTCGCCCGCAGAGTGGGCAGCTGCAACACCGGCCGGGCCACTGCGGAGCCACGCGAGGATGAAGATCACCAGTCCGGCGATGAGCGCAGCAATCACCCAGAGCACGATGAGGTAGTCCACCCAGGAGCCGATCGGCGGGGAACCGGGAAGGAAGTTGCGCAGCGGAATCGTCGCGAACAGCATCGCGCCGAACCAGCCGAGCATGGTCGCCTCGATCTTGCGGCGGCCCCGATAGACGGTGATCGCAGCGGTCAGGACGAGAACCGGCGCAATCACCATCAGCGTCAACAGCACGACACCGAAAGCGATCGTGGATGCCGCGCGCGTGATGGTGAACTGAACCCCGAGCGTCGTGATCAGCCCGTCCTGGGTGGCCATGGCGGGCAACTCCACAGCCTGCGCGGTGACGTCCCAACCCGGAACTCGACCGTCGACCGCGAGTTCGTACGGGATCGGCACACCCTCGCCGTCCGCACCTTCGCGCAGCGGCACGATCATCGTGTCAGTCGTGTACCTGTCAAACGGCCACTGCTCGATGAATCCGTCGAGCGTGAGCGTGACGGTCTCAGCCCCCACAACCTCGTCCGCGCCGTAGGTGATCGTGCGCGATCCGTCGGTTCCGGTGACCAGGACGTGCACTGTTTCGTCCATCGAGAACTGGTCGGACGAGTAGGACCCGAGGTCGGGACCGGGCGTGATTCGTAGCGTGAGATGGCTCGCCGCGCCGTCAACGTCGACAGGAGTCAGGGTGAGCACGAGCGGTTGCCCCGAGCCGCCGCTAGACACAGACGCACGCTCGATGCGTCCACCTGACGCGTAGAGCAGCACCACGACGACGTACAACAGAACGAGGGCGAGGATGCCGCCCACCATCGCCGCGCGACGGCCGCGGCGTCGTGCAGGAGTCGAGGACGTCACGGCGTCATTGTGCCAGAGCAAGGATGCCGACGCGGGCCGCCCCCGCGGTCGGGGTCAGCCGGCCAGGCGTTCGGCGGTCTCCACGACGTTCGCGACAAGCATCGCGCGGGTCATGGGTCCGACACCACCGGGGTTCGGGGAGAGCCAGCCAGCGACCTCGGCCACGGCCGGATCGACATCTCCGGCGAGCTTCGCGCGACCGGTCTCCGTGGTCCCGACACGGGTCACACCGACATCCAGCACGGCGGCGCCGGGCGCGATCCACTCGGGCTTGACCAGATGCGGCTGTCCGACGGCAGCAACGACGATGTCGGCCCGGCGAACCTGAGCCTCGAGGTCGGGAGTGCGCGAGTGGGTGAGGGTCACTGTCGCGTCGGTGCCTTTGCGGGTCAGCAGAAGCCCGAGCGGGCGACCGACGGTGATGCCGCGCCCGACGACGGTCACGTGCTTGCCGGCGATCTGCACGCCGTGGCGAGTGAGGAGCTCGATGATGCCGGCAGGCGTGCACGGCAGGGGCGCTGCAACCGCGGTAGCGGGGTCGACCCCAAGCACGAGCCGACCGAGGTTCGTCGGATGCAGGCCGTCGGCATCCTTGTCAGGGTCAATCAGCTCGAGGATGGCGTTCTCATCGATGCCCTTCGGCAGCGGCAGCTGCACGATGAACCCGGTGACGGCGGGGTCGGCGTTGAGCGCACGGACGGCATCCGCGATCTCGTTCTGCGTTGCAGTAGCGGGCAGTTCGACAGCGATCGAGGCGACGCCGACTTCGGCGCAGTCACGGTGTTTGCCGGTGACGTAGGAGCGTGAGGCGCCGTCGTCACCGACGAGCAGAGTCCCCAGGCCCGGCACGATGCCCCGCTCCGCAAGGGCAGCGACGCGGTCACGAAGCTCCCGCTTGATCGCAGCGGCGGTCGCGGTGCCGTCGAGTAGTTGTGCAGTCATTCGCGTCTCCTGTCGTCATCCCGCGACATCCGCGTCCCGGGACGGATAACTACGTCCATAGGTATTCTACGGGCGCGGGGTCGCGTCATCCAGACCCGGATGCCGCAGCGATCCGGGCTTACTGGGACAGGCCCGGGTAGAGCGGGAAGGCTTCGGTCAGCGTCGCGACCCGCGCACGCAGAGCGTCGATGTCGGGGTTCGGCAGCAACGCGAGCGCGATGATGTCGGCAACCTCGGCGAACTCGGCGTCACCGAAACCACGCGTGGCGAGCGCGGGCGTCCCGATACGCAAGCCCGACGTGACCATCGGCGGCCGCGGGTCATTGGGCACGGCGTTGCGGTTGACGGTGATCTGGATTTCGTGCAGCAGATCCTCGGCCTGCTTCCCATCGATCGCCGCGTTTCGCAGGTCGACGAGCACGAGGTGCACATCGGTGCCACCCGAGCGAACAGCGATGCCGGCGTCGGCCACATCGCGCTGCGCGAGCCGGTCGGCGAGGATCTTCGCCCCGCGCACGGTGCGCTGCTGACGCTCGCGGAACTCCGGGGTCGCGGCGAGCTTGAACGCCGTCGCCTTCGCCGCGATCACGTGCATCAGCGGACCACCCTGCTGGCCGGGGAAGACCGCCGAGTTGATCTTCTTCGCGAGCGCCTCGTCGTTGGTCAGAATGAACCCCGAACGCGGGCCGCCGATGGTCTTGTGAACCGTGGATGACACGACGTGCGCGTGCGGCACGGGCGAGGGATGCACGCCACCGGCCACCAGACCGGCGAAGTGAGCCATGTCGACCCAGAGCAGCGCATCCACCTCGTCGGCGATCTCGCGGAAGCGCGCGAAGTCGAGCTGGCGCGGGTACGCCGACCAGCCCGCGATGATGACCTGCGGACGGTGTTCGAGCGCGAGGCGACGCACCTCGTCCATGTCGATCAGGCTCGTCTCGGGGTCGACTCCGTAGGCGACGATGTCGTACAGGCGACCGGAGAAGTTGGCCTTCATGCCGTGCGTGAGGTGTCCACCGTGATCGAGCGACAGACCGAGGATCGTGTCGCCCGGGCGCGCGATCGCGTGCAGAACAGCCGCGTTCGCCGTGGCACCGGAGTGGGGCTGCACGTTGGCGTAGGCGGCGCCGAACAGCTCCTTCGCCCGGGCGATCGCGAGCTCTTCGGCGACGTCGACTTCTTCGCACCCGCCGTAGTAACGCTTGCCCGGGTACCCCTCGGCGTACTTGTTCGTAAGGACCGAGCCCTGCGACTGCAGGACCGAGACGGGCACGAAGTTCTCGGACGCGATCATCTCGAGGTAGCTCTGCTGACGAGCGAGCTCGCGGTCAAGGACCTGAGCGATCTCGGGATCGACTTCGGCAAGCGGGGCGGTGAACAGCGAGTCGCTCATGGCGTTGTGCTCCTTGTGCTGCGGGGCGGGGACGACGGCTTCGGGTGGGGTTCCGTCTCGACCCAGGCGTACGGTCGAGTACCGTGTCGGTCGCTCCCCGGTGGTCATCCACCTCAACGCCAGTCGCGACATCCTGAGCATACCGGATCGCACTCAGCCCTCGATCCGCAACAGGGCGGTTGATAGAGTGACTCAACGCCATTTGTTAGGACTCTTTACATGACCGGGACCCAGCCCCGCGGTGCAACCACCTCCGCCTGGCCCGTGCCGCTCCCCCGCGACGTGGTGGCGGGCGAAGGACCGGGCTTCATCCTGCGAGCGCGGACCGCCGTCACCGGCGACCAGACCGTGATCGGTGTCGTCACGAACCTCGTATCTGCGCGAACGGATAGCGAGGTCCGTCTCGATTCCACCGCGACGGGCCCCGGCATCTCGCTGGCCGTCACGGATGCCGACACCCCCGAGTCCTACCGACTGATCGCCTCTGCGGAGGGCGTCGAGGTGACAGGGTCGGACGCTGCGGGCCTGTTTTACGGCATCCAAACGCTCGTGCAGCTCATCGAACGCACGCCGGACGGATGGCGCATCCCGGCTGTAGAAATCACCGACGCGCCGCGCTTTGCATACCGAGGTGTCATGCTCGATGTCGCGCGCCACTTCTTCCCCGTCGAGGTGGTGCTCGGCGTCATCGACCGAGCCGCGCAGCTCAAGCTCAATCACCTCCATCTGCACCTGACCGATGACCAGGGATGGCGGATCGAGATCCCCTCGCGCCCCGAGCTGACCCGGTTCGCATCCGGTACCGCCATCGGCGGGGACTCCGGCGGCTTCTACACCGCCGAGGACTACGCCCGCATCGTGGCGTACGCCGCCGCCCGCCACATGACCGTCGTGCCCGAGATCGACCTTCCCGGACACACCCACGCGGTCGGCCTCGCCTACCCCGACATCGTCGAGCCTCCCGTGCTCTCGGAGCACATCCGCGAGGTCGTCGAGGCCTACGGCAGCACGCTTCCGGTCGCGGGCGAGCCGTACGAGGGCATCGCGGTCGGCTTCTCCTCCCTGCGGATCGGCGACCCGGCGACAGAAGCCTTCGTGACGGATGTCGTCGCCGACCTGGCCGCGATGACTGCCGGGCCCTACCTTCACGTCGGCGGGGATGAGGCCCTCGGCACGGATCCGGCCGACTACGCCGCCTTCGTGAGCCTCGCGTCACGCATCGTCGCGGATGCCGGAAAAGTGCCCGTGATGTGGCACGAGGCCGGTGCTGCGAATGACCTGCATCCGGGAACGATCGGCCAGTACTGGGGATTCGTCTCACCGACCGACGGTATTGGCGAGAAGGCGCGGGGCTTCGTCACGCGCGGTGGGCGTCTCATCCTGTCGCCTGCCGACGCGGTCTACCTCGATATGAAGGACTCGGTGGATTCGGAGCTCGGCCTGACCTGGGCGAACGGTGTCACGAGCGTGGAACGCGCCTACGCATGGGAGCCGGGGGCGGTGCTCGACGGGGTAGCCGAGAGCGACATTCTGGGCATCGAAGCACCGCTGTGGACCGAAACCGTGCGCACAGCTGCCGACATCGACGCGCTCATGTTCCCGAGGATCGCTGCCGCAGCCGAGGCAGCCTGGTCACCGGCGACCGGCGAGCACCCGCTACGCAGCTGGGAGTCGTTCCGCGAGCGGGTCGGTGCACTCGACGGTCTGTGGAGCGCCCTCGGCATCCGGTTCCGCCGATCGCCTGAGATCCCCTGGAGTGGCGAGGGAGCATCGTGAGCACCACGATCATCCACAGCGCCCGGCTCGTCGCGGACGGCGCCGAGACGAGCAACGCCTGGGTCGAGATGCAGGGTGAGAGCGTCACTGCCGCCGGTACCGGCGATGACTGGCGGTCCCGAGCCTCGACGGCGACAATCATCGACGCGCGGGAGGTCGCCGGACCCGGCGCCGTTCTCACACCGGGGTTCGTCGACATCCACGGTCACGGCGGCGGTGGGTTCTCGTACGAGGGCGACGAGTCAGGCATCCGCGCCGCCCGCGCGCTGCACCTCACACACGGCACGACACGGGCAGTCCTCTCCCTCGTTTCGGGCTCGCTCGCGCACCTCACCGCCCAGGTCGCGCGGATCGCGGCGATGACGCAGACGGATGCCGACATCCTCGGCTCCCATCTCGAGGGGCCGTTTCTGGATCACGGTCACCGCGGCGCGCACGATCCCGCGGCTTTGCGCGCGGCGACGCCGGACGCCGTCGCAGCGTTGCTCGAGGCCGGCGCGGGGACGATCCGGCAGGTGACGCTGGCGCCAGAGCTGCCGGGCGCGGCGGAGGCGATTCTCACCTTTCGGGAGGCGGGCGTCTGCGTCGCCGTCGGTCACACGGATGCCGACCTCGAGGCGACACGTGCGGCGTTCGAGGCCGGCGCGAACATCCTGACCCACGCGTTCAATGCGATGCCTCCCCTGCTCCATCGCGCCCCAGGACCGGTCGGGGCGGCAACCGCCGACCCGCGCGTGACGCTCGAGGTCATCGCTGACGGCGTGCACGTGCATCCCGAGCTCGTACGGATCCTGTTCGCCGCCGCGCCCGGACGGATTGCGCTCATCACCGACGCGATGGCCGCGGCAGGCGTCGGCGACGGTAGGTACACGCTGGGCTCGCTCGAGGTCGAGGTCGTCGACGGTGTCGCCCGCCTCGTGGAAACCGGCGCGATCGCGGGGTCAACCCTGACGCAGGATGCTGCGCTTCGCGTGGCCCTCGCGGCGGGAGTCGACCTGCCCGCGGCCGTCGATGCGCTCACCCGCGCGCCGGCCGCGGCGATCGGTGTGGCGGATCGCCACGGCAGCCTGCGCCCGGGCTTCGCCGCTGACGCCGTGGTGATGGATGCCTCGCTCCAGCCCCGAGCTGTCTGGCTCGACGGGCGGCGCATGCACTGAGGCCAGCATCCTTCCCTGCTGCAACGGAAAGATGGGCGCGAACTGTCGCCTCCCAGTCCAGACGCGACGATTCGCGCCCACCTTTGCCGCGACAACGACCAGATGCGCCCAACTCACGCGGCCTAGACTGGAAACATGCCCGAATCAGCGACCCCGTCCGGTCTGCCCGCAGGGACCCGCCCGGCGCTCAGCGTGGTCGACGTGCTCGCTGTTCTCTGCGAACTCTTCGCGTTCGGGACGCTGGCGTTCTGGGGCTTCGCCGCCTGGCCCTTCCCCTGGAACATCGTCGCGGGCATCGTCGCGCCGGTGGTCGCCATCCTGCTGTGGGCGCTGTTTGTCTCACCCCGAGCAGTGATCATCGTGCATCCGTTCCTGCGGGCAGTGGTTGAGCTCCTCGTGTATGTCTCAGCGACGATCGCGTGGTGGAGCGTGGGCCTCGTGTGGGTCGGCCTGATCTTCGGGGTCATCGCCGTCACCGTCGGCGTGATCGCCGGGCGCCGCCGACTGGCATGAGCGACCGCGAGGTCCTCGCGCAGCTGCGTGCCGAACTCGGCGACGCGCTCGACACGACGGATGCCTCGCTCGAAGCTGCCCGGGCCGACAAGTCCGGTCACGCCAGCACGGGGCGCCCGCTCGCCGTCGTGCACGCCCGGACCGTCGGGGATGTCCAAGTGACACTGCGTGTGGCGTCTGCCACGGGAACTCCGGTCGTCACCCGAGGAGCGGGGACGGGACTCGCCGGCGGAGCGAACGCCGGACCCGGTGAGATCGCACTCTCGGTGCGGGCGATGGATCGCATCCTGGAGGTGCGACCCGACGACCTGCTGGCAGTGGTCGAACCCGGTATCCTGAACGCCGACCTGAACCGCGCGCTCGCCGAGCACGGCCTGTGGTGGGCACCGGATCCCGCCAGCCGCGATATCTCCACTGTCGGCGGGAACATCGCCACCGGCGCCGGGGGCCTCTTGTGCGCGAAGTACGGCGTGGTGCGCGATGCCGTCCTGGGCGTCGATCTCGTCCTCGCCGACGGGCGACTGCTGCACCTGGGTCACCGCACGGTCAAGGGCGTGACCGGGCTCGACCTCACGTCGCTCGTGATCGGTTCCGAAGGCGTTCTCGGTGTCGTGGTGGGTGCGACCCTGAAGCTCCGGCGGCTTGTTCCGGGCGAAGTGTGCACCATCGCCGCGACCTTCACGGATGTCGGCACCGCGGCGAGCGCCTGCAGTGCTGTCACTGCCGCGGGACTTCAACCGGCGATCATGGAATTGCTGGATGCGGCGGCGCTGACGGCCATCCACGAGTTACTGGGCCTTGCCGCGCCCACCCCCGGCGCGGCGCACGTCACGATCCAGACCGACGGCGCCGCTGCAGCGGCGGATGCGGCGGCGATCACCGCTGTCCTTGAGGCAGCGGGAGGCACCGTCGCCCTCTCCACCGACCGCGAGGAGGGCGAGCGACTGCTCGCGATCCGCCGGTCGGTGCATCCCGCGATGGCGCGCCTGGGGACGACGCTCATCGAAGACGTTTCGGTCCCCCGGTCGCAGCTCGCGACGATGTTCGCGCGCATCGCCGACATCGAGCGCCGCTACGGTCTCGTGATCCCTACTGTCGCGCACGCGGGCGATGGAAACCTGCATCCGAACTTCATCTTCGACGGTCCCGACGTACCCGCGGCGATCTGGCAAGCCGCCGACGAACTGTTCCGCGCCGCGCTCGATCTCGGCGGAACCCTCACCGGCGAGCATGGGATCGGGGTGCTCAAGCGACGGTGGCTCGCTGACGAACTCGGCGATGACCAGTGGGAGCTGCAGCGCCAGATCGCGCGCGTCTTCGACCCCCAGGGAATCCTCAACCCCGGCAAGGTGTTCGCACCGTGAGCCGCACCGTGACGGGCGTCGTGCGCGTGAGCGCTGCCGGCGCGCAGCGCTCGGCCTACAAACCCTGCCGGCGCGCAGCGCTCGGCCTAAAGACCCTGCCAGGCGGGCTTGTTCGCGTAGGCGTAGCGGTAGTACTCCGCGCGGGTGAGCTCGCTCGCGGCATCCTCGTCGACGACGACCGTGACGTGCGGGTGCAGTTGAATCGCCGAGCCCGGGACGGATGCCGACACCGGCCCCTCGACGGCTGCCGCGAGGGCTGCCGCCTTGGACCTCCCGAAGGCGAGGAGCACGAGGTGACCTGCCTCCAGGATCGTGCCGAGCCCCTGCGTGATGCAGTGCATCGGCACATCGTCCGGCGAGGCGAAGAAGCGCGCGTTGTCGGCGCGCGTCTGCTCGGTGAGTGTCTTGACGCGCGTGCGGGAAGCGAACGACGAGCCTGGTTCGTTGAAACCGATATGGCCGTCGGTGCCGATCCCCAGGATCTGCAGGGCGATGCCACCGGCATCCATGATCGCTGCCTCGTACACCTCGCCGGCATGCGCGATCCCCTCGAGGCGCCCATCGGGAACCCGGATACGCGCCGGATTCAGCCCCAGTGGCTCGACCACCTCGCGCGTGATGACCGACCGGTAGCTCTGCGGGTGCGCGGGGTCGAGTCCCACGTACTCGTCGAGGGCGAACCCGCGCACCGCTGACACGTCGACACCGGCCAGGGCTGAGCGCAGCGCCTCATAAACGGGGAGCGGCGTCGAGCCCGTCGCCAGCCCGAGCACGAGATCGAGGGTGGCACGGATGCGTCGCGCGATCTCGCTCGCTACCAACTGCCCGCCCACCTCGCGATTCGCGACGATGATGACTTCAGCCATGGGTGACCGCCTCTCTGTCGCCTGCCGCTCGCGCGCCGAGGAGGGCGGCTCCCCGCGCTGCGGGAACGGCTCCTGGTGGCAGGACCTCGACCCGAGATGCCAGCTCGAGCGAGCTGACAAACGACGACGACGCGGCATCCATCGCCAGCGCATCGCTGATGGCATCCGTGAGCCGCTCCCCGATCGCCGTCATGCCGCCGCCCAGAAGGACCACCTCTACATCGACGGTCAGCGCGATGATCCGGATAGCAGCTGCTACCGCACGCGCGAGTTCAGCCCGAAGCGACAGTGCCCACGAATCCCCCGAATCGGCGGCATCGAAAATGTCGAGAACGGGGAGCGTGCCCGGGCGTCCCCAGCGCCGGCTCAGCGCGGCTCCTCCGGCGAACGCTTCGATGCAGCCTCTCGAACCGCAGCGGCACCGCGGGCCCGCCGGATCCACCATCACGTGCCCGATCTCTCCAGCCGCGCCGCGCCCGCCATGGAACAGCGCTCCGTTGATGACGAAGCCTGCCGCGATTCCGGTACCCAGATTGAGGTAGGCGAGGTCGCGATGCGATCCATCCAGGGAAAAGCTTCCCAGCGCAGCGGCCTTCACATCGTTCTCCACCATGACGGGAAGGCTTAGCAGCGGAGCGACGACACCAGCGAGATCCATCCTTTCGATCCGCAAGTTGAGAGCATGTTCAACGACCGAGGTCGCCGGATGCACCTGTCCAGGCACACCGATCCCGACCGAGACGATCTCTTCGGCGACGCCGAGTTGCGTCCGCAGGTCCGCCACCGACGCGACGACGGTCTCCACAACGCCACCGGGCCCTGTCTTCGTCGCACGGCGAGTTCTCGCCACGACCGCACCATCATCGCTAAGAGCAAGTCCCTCCGTCTTGGTGCCGCCGATGTCGAGGCCGATTCTGATGCCGCTTATCGGGAGCATGTCACGACACCCCAAGCACAGAAGACAGCACCATCACCGCGGCGCCTCGCAGGACGATGTCATCGCCCTGCTCGCTCAAGCGCACCGACACATCGTCGTGGAAGGGTGCCAACGTGCGGGCCCGTAGGGTATCCACGGTTGCACGGGCGAACACCCCACCAAGAAGGTCGGGAGGGCCGGACAGCACAATCTCCGCGAGATCCAGCGCAGCAACGACCGGCGCGAGCGCGGTACCCAAGCGCTCTCCCGCCTGATGGAGCACGGCAACCTTCTCCTGCTCCGAGGACGAGCTACCCAATCGGCCGTGCAGGGCCGGAACGGATAGCCACGCTTCGAGGCAGCCCACCTTCCCGCAGGCACAGCGGGGTGCGCCCTCACCGTCGACCGTGACGTGTCCGATCTCGCCAGCAGCGTAGCGACCCCCTCGCAACGGACGCCCCCCCGTCAACAGCCCCGCGCCCAGTCCGCTTCCCACTCTCACGACCACCACGTCATCCTGCGAGCCGCCGAACGTGCGCTCCGCCAGTACCGCTGCATTCGCGTCGTTGGCGACGAGCACAGGCACTGCGAGAGCATCCGAGAGGCGGGACTGAAGTTCCATACCTCCCCACCCGATATTGGGAGCCGCAAGGACCACACCCCTGTCATCGATGATGCCCGGGCTGCCCACTCCGAGCCCGAGCACGGGCACATCGCAACTGGCGATCAACCGCTGTGCAAGAGCGATGGTCGCGGTAAGTACCTCGGTGGAACGTTCAGGAAGGGGGACGCGCAGGCGGGTCAGCACATCGCCGTCGAGAGAGAGCACTGCTCCCGCGAGCATCGACGCGCCCGACAGATCGATCGCGACGATGCGATGACCATCCCGAGCGATATCGACGAGCACAGCAGGCTTGCCGGGACGACGCAGCTCGCTGATTCCCACTTCGTGGACATAGTGATCATCGATCAGGCTTGCGACCAGTTCAGACATCGTGACCCGCGTCAGGCCGGTCTCCCTGGCGAGATCGGCCCGGCTCATGGCTCCACGCCGGAAGAGCTTCTGGAGGACGAGCGAACGGTTGCGCTCGCGCGCATCCTGAGGCAGTGATTTCATCATTGTTAGTAGACCTTACGAAACTTATCCGCGCAACATGACCGACGGAGATCAAAGCTTGCGAGCCGACACATGACGCTTTATGTTAGGCGGGATAACTTACATACCCATTCTCCGCACTGAAGGAAAGATCGATGGCGATGCCCCCCACTCCTCTTGAGCCCGTCTCGGAGGAAGCTTCTGATTCTTCACACCGCGTGACGTTGACGCCGCAACTGCGCCGACTGTTCGGGTTCATTGTCCCCGTCAACATCGCGGTCTATCTCATCATCGGCGCAGTCCCCGGCGTCTTCCTCCCGCTGCAGGTGGAGGCGATCGACCCGGCGAACAAGGCTGCCAACCTCGCGCTGATCACGGGAATCGGGGCACTGGCAGCGATGATCGCATCGCCGATCGCCGGCCTCATCTCCGACCGAACCCGCTCGCGGTTCGGGAGGAGGGCACCGTGGCTCGTCACGGGGGCGATCGCGATCGGCCTTTCCCTGATCGGCATGTCAGTTGCGAATACGATCGTCTCTCTCCTACTCGCGTGGACGATCGTGCAGATAGCCCTCAACCTCCTGATCAGCCCTTTGACCGCTCTGCTCCCCGATCGCGTGCCGACCGCGATCCGTGGAAGCTTCGCGACGCTCTCGGGCATCGGGCTCATGGTCGGCGCGCTCGGTGGTCAAATCCTCGGCGCAGCGCTCGCCTCGAACATGTCCCTGGCCTACTTCCTGCTCCCCGGCATCCTGCTGGTCGTCATCACACTGTTCGTGGTCTTTAGCCCTGACCCCTCCTCGGCCGACATGCCGAGGGAACCGTTCTCGCTGACCGGCTTCCTGGGTACGTTCTGGATCAACCCCATCAAGCACCCGGACTTCTTCTGGGGCTTCCTCGGCCGTTTGCTCCTTTTCACCGGCTACTTCATCGTGACCGGGTACCAGTTGTACATCCTTCAGGACTACATCGGACTCGGTGAAGGTGCCGTCGCAGCGATTCCGCTCCTCGGGTTCGTCAGCCTGATCTGCATCGTCATCGCCACGAGCTTCTCCGGACCGCTTTCGGATCGGCTTCGCAGACGCAAGGCCTTCGTGATAGGAGCCTCCATCCTCATGGCTGCTGGCCTGCTCGTCCCCTGGCTCGCACCCACCCTTACCGGCATGATCCTCTCGAGCGCGGTCCTCGGGTTCGGGTTTGGCGTCTACCAGGCGGTCGACACCGCGCTGATGTCGGAGGTACTCCCGTCCTCGGGTACCTACGCCAAGGACCTCGGCGTCTTGAACATCGCCGCGACCCTGCCCCAGACCATCAGTCCGTTCCTCGGCGGGCTCGTTGTGGTCGGGCTGGGATATGAGGCGCTGTTCCCGATCGGGATTGTCCTCGCACTTCTCGGGGCAGCTGCCATCCTTCCGATCAAGGCAGTCCGGTGAACGCCGCGTCAGTCGCGCTGCCCGTGCTTCCACGTCCTCGCGTGGTATCCGCAAGCGCGGGGGAATTCCCGCTTGAGCGTTTGCGCATCAGCCGGGGGGGCCAGTGGGATCATCTGCTCGATCACTTCGCGTCCGAGGTGCTTCTCGACACCGGACGCACTATCGAGTCCGGGGTCGACGGCATCCGGCTCGAACGCGGAGTCGTCGTGCGAGACGACCTCCCCTTCACCGAGGGTGTCCGGGCAGACGGAGCCCACGACACCGACGAGAGCTATCAACTGACGATATCTTCTCGCGGAGTGCGGATCCTGGCACCGTGCGAAGAGGGAGCTTTTCGCGGCCTCACGACTTTGCGTCAGCTCATTGCCGCGGCTCGCGGAGCAAAATTGCCGGCGGTCGATATCCGAGACGCGCCGCTGTATCACTGGCGCGGTCTTTCATTGGATGTGTCACGCACCTTTCACGGCCCTGAGACGCTGCGCCGCGTCATCGACATGGCATCGCTGTACAAGCTGAACGTGCTGCATCTTCACCTGACGGATGACCAGGGCTGGCGTCTCGAGGTTCCAGAGTGGCCGCTGCTGACCAGCGTTGGCGGACAAGGAGCCGTGGACGACCGTCCGGGTGGATGGTATTCAGCAGCTGAAGTGAGCGAACTCGTCGCCTACGCCGCAGAGCGCTTTGTCACGCTCGTGCCAGAAATCGACGTCCCCGGGCACGTGCAGGCCATCTTCCACGCATACCCAGAGTTGGACCCCCACAGCGACCGGGGAAGCAAGGCCGCGGCGTTGGGTTTCGCGATCGGCACGCTGGATCTGGACCATGGAGACACTGGGCGCCTCCTGGAAGACGTCTTCCGCGCTGCAGCGGATCAGTTCACGACGAGCTCGTACCTTCATCTCGGCGGGGACGAAGCCTTCGGCATGAGCGAAAGCGCACACGCGGCCTTCGTCGAGCGCACTGCCGAGATCGTGCGCGGACTGGGCAAGCTCCCTGTTGGCTGGCAAGAGACCGCGCGGGGGCGACTCCAGGCCGGTCACCTCGTTCAGTACTGGATGGAACCCCGCGAAGCCGCACGGCTCACCGAGTCCGATGCACTCGGCCAGTTACCTCCCGAGGTGGCTGCTGTCCTCGCCGAAAACATGCTCGCTGCCGCAAGCGATGTTCCCCGGGCTTGCGCACAAGGCGCAGGAGTCATCATGTCTCCGTTCACGCGCCTGTATTTCGACCGCCCGCACGGCGACGCGGCGCAGGACCCAGCCCAGGAGGAACCACGCTCTCGTCTCGGGCTTCCGTTCTATTCGCCGTCCACTCTGCGCGACGGTGTGGATTGGGACCCGCGCAAGGAACTGCCGGGCACCGAGGCCGACAGAGGCGCCATCGCGGGTATCGAGGCGGCGCTGTGGTGCGAGACGGTCCGAGACCGCGATGACCTCGAGTTCCTCCTCCTTCCGCGGCTGCCAGGAGCGGCGGAACGAGCCTGGGCTTCTGCGGGACACGAGTGGGACGCGTATCGACTGAGTCTTGCCTCTCAGTCGCACGTGTGGCGGGCTCGCGAATGGAACTGGTTCCGCGCCGCAGGTATCGACTGGGACAAGGAGAGCAACCAGTGAGCGAGCCGCGCGTGACGACAGAGGGTGCCGAAGTACTCGTCGCAACACCCAACGGCCAGGTCCGTGGGCTGTGGCGCGAACCTCGAGGGTGTGGGAAGTCTGCCGCCTTCCTCGGCATCCCTTTCGCGCAACCACCCACCGGTGCATTGAAGTTCGAGGCCCCGGTCCCGGTGGAGCCGTGGGACGGGGTACGTGATGCAACCGAGTACGGTCCCACGCCCCAGCGGCACCCGGCCGCCGAGATCACGCTGATCCCCGAGCCCTCCGTATCCGGCGATTCGACACTGAACGTCAACGTCTTTACTCCGCGACCGGGCGACACCGCGGCGCTCCTCCCGGTGATGGTCTACATTCACGGGGGCGGCTACGTGTCGGGCTCGCCGGCGAGCCCCTGGTATGACGGGGCAGCATTCAATCGGGACGGGGTCGTCACCGTCACTGTGTCGTACCGGCTCGGCTTCGAGGGATTCGGGCACATTGACGGATGCCCGGAGAACCGTGGCGCACGCGACTGGCTCGCAGCCCTCGAATGGGTGCGGCGCACCATTGCAGTCTTTGGCGGCGACCCGGGCAACGTCACAATCGCGGGACAGTCCGCGGGAGGAGGCGCTGTTCTCACGCTGCTGGGAATGCCCGCGGCGCGGGGGCTATTCCATCGAGCGTGGGCGCTTTCCCCCGGAGTCGCGGAGGTCACGCGAGAACGTGCAGAAGCAGTGGCTGATCGCATCGCGAAGCTGGCAGGGGTTCCCGCGACGAAGGAAGGTTTCGCCTCCGTGGACCCAGACGAACTCGTCGAACTGGAGAATCAAGCCACCAATCTCCTCGCTGACACGAATGTGATGGCAGGTATACGTGGCTTACTTGCCGAAGGCCTCTCCCTGGGCCCGGTCGTCGACGGGGAGTTGATCCCTCAGCCGATACTGGCCGCGTACGGCGACGGCGTCGGCGCTGACATACCCCTCGTGATCGGATCCACTCAGGATGAAATGACGATGATCGCCGACTCCATGCCGTGGTCCGTGCGACTCGTACCACCCAGCGCGCTCCTGCGCGCTCTCGGTGTCGATCGCCCGACGCGCCGCAGCTATCTTCGCGCAAACGCGCATCAGCGGCGACGCGATAGCCCAGCGGTACTCGGCCGGTACCTCGGCGACGCGATGCTGAGGGTGAACATCCCTCGCGTCGCCGCAGCACGCGAAGGCGCTCACACGTGGGCATACGTGTTCGCCTGGCCGTCAGCTTCCCGCGGATGGGCTCTGCACTGCCTGGATGTGCCCTTCTGGTTTGACTGCCTCGCCGACAAACATGTGCCGAACATTGCGGGCGATGCCCCACCCCAGTCGGTTGCCGACGACATCCACGGCGCCGCCGTCGCCTTCGTTGCTTCCGGTGACCCAGGATGGCCGACGTGGTCGAGCACGCCGGGCATGACGCGCATCTTCGACACGGCGGGCGAACCGTTGCGCACAGACGGCTACGCAGAGCTGGCGGCGCTCGTCTGAGTGCCTACGTGGCCAACACGCCGGACTTCAGGGTAGGCCGATACCGCAGCACTGACGGCTTCACGCCCCGCGCTCGTATGGACGAGGTGAGAGAATGCGAGGGTTCGTGCCGAGCTCCTCGGCCTTCCCGAAGGATCACGTATGCCCCGATTCGATCTGTCGCGCGACGAGCTGGAGCGGTATCGTCCGGACATCCGCGAGCCCGCCGATTTCGACACGTTCTGGGCCGCGACTCTCGACGAGTCCCGCCGAGCGGGCTGGGATCCGCGAGTCACACAGGTCGACTCGCGGCTGCGCGCCGTCTCCGTCTTCGACGTCACCTTCCCGGGTTTCACGGGAGACCCGGTCAAGGCTTGGCTACTTCTGCCTGCCGGCGCCACCGAGCCACTGCCAGCGATCGTCGAGTTCGTCGGGTACGGCGGTGGGCGCGGTCTGCCCTCCGAACGCCTCGCCTGGTCGGCGGCCGGCTACGCACACCTGATCATGGATACCCGCGGCCAGGGCTCCACGTGGGGCTCGGGCGGGCAGACTCCCGATCCCCACGGCACCGGCGCCGCCACCAACGGCTACATGACCCGAGGAATCGATGACCCCGCCGACTACTACTACCGCCGGGTTTTCACGGATGCGGTCCGCGCCGTCGATGCGCTCCGGACGCTC
Organism: Microbacterium sp. NPDC076895; assembly: GCF_040687115.1. Lineage (NCBI taxonomy): Bacteria > Bacillati > Actinomycetota > Actinomycetes > Micrococcales > Microbacteriaceae > Microbacterium > Microbacterium sp. NPDC076895. Next base: position 168,136 of record NZ_JBFBMQ010000003.1, on the reverse strand, counting down.
CCTCAGATCGACCCGGACCGGATCGCCGTCACCGGCGGTAGCCAAGGCGGCGGCATCGCACTCGCTGCCGGCGCCTTGTCGGAAGGGCTCGTCGCCGTGATGCCCGACGTGCCGTTCCTCTGCCACTTCTCGCGCGCAGTCGGCCTCACCGACCGCGACCCGTACCAGGAGCTCGTTCGCTACCTCGGCGTGCACCGTGACGCACGCGAACGCACCTTCAGAACGCTGAGCTACTTCGACGGCGTGTCGATGGCCCGCCGGGCAAGCGCGCCGGGCCTGTTCTCGGTAGCCCTCATGGACTTCACCTGCCCACCCTCGACCGTGTATGCCGCGTTCAACAACTACGCCGGCCCGTCCAAGCGCATCGTGGCCTACGAGTTCAACGACCACGAGGGCGGCGGCGCGCACCAGTGGACGCAGCAGGCGGCATTCCTCGCGGAACTGGGCATCCAGTGAGCGCTCGAACCGCAGCCGTCGTCGCGATCGACGCCGGCCAGACCGGCATGAAGGTGCGCGTGCGCACTGACGCCTCGGTCGGCGAGGCCCTTCTCCCCGGCGTTCGTACCGACCAGCCGGTGCTCCCGCAGATCGGTCTGGCAGCACGACAGATTGCCGACGAGTTCGATCTCGACATCCGTCACCTCGCCGCGGGGATCTCCGGACTGACAGACGGCGAGACGACCCCGGATGCCGTCGGCGCGCTCGTTCGCAGCGCGGGCGCTGACCACGCCGTCATCGCGCACGATGCGACAACCTCGTACCTCGGCGCCCGCGGCACCGCGCACGGCGCTGTCGTCGCCGCGGGAACGGGCGTCGTGACCCTGGGAGTCGGTCCCGGCGGCGCCGCGCGCGTCGACGGCTGGGGTTACCTCATGGGCGACGCCGGCAGCGGCTTCTGGCTCGGGCGTGAAGCGCTGGTCGCCGCGATGCGCGACCACGACGGCCGGGGCGCCGCGACCGCGCTCACCGATGTCGTCCGCGGACGCTGGCCAGATCTCGAACAGGCCTACATCGACCTGCAGGCCGACCCGGCCCGGGTGAGCATCGTCGCATCCTTCGCGGCTGAGGTCGCGCGAGCAGGAGCCGACGGCGATGCCGTGGCTCTCGACATCCTGAGCCGTGCCGGGGATCTGCTGGCAGAGAGCGCTCTGGCTGCGCTGCGTCGCGTCGATGCCGAGCCCGCAGTGTGCGCGATCGGCGGGGTCTTCCGGACCGAGGCCCTCCGCGACGAGTTCACGCGGGCGCTGGTGAACGAGCGGCCGGATGCCCGGGTCGTCGAGCCGGCCGGGATCGGCATCGACGGCGTCGAGGCGCTCATCGACCTCCCCGCGAATCACCCGCTCGCGCCCCTGACCTGGTCGGCCCCCGCCTAGCCTCGGACCCGCTCTCCGGCGGCGGGCCGCCCAGCTGAGCCGAATGCAGGAGAAACGCCAGACCGACCCCGGCGGATCACACCCGAACCCCGATTCTTCCTGCGTTCGGCACGCCCGGAAACGACTCAGGCCGCCCCGCGGAAGCGGAAGCGGCCCGAATCGAGAAGAGATCAGCGCAGCGCGTCGATAACGGCGTTGAAGGTCGCCGAGGGTCGCATGACCTCGTCGACGAGTTCGCCGTTCGGGCGGTAGTAGCCACCGATCTCGACCGGTGACCCCTGCGCTCCGTTGAGCTCCGCGACGATCGTCGCTTCCTCGGCCGAGAGCTTCTCAGCCACCGGTGCGAAGATCGCCGCGAGATCAGCGTCCTCGGTCTGCTTCGCCAGCTCCTGCACCCAGTAAAGGGCGAGGTAGAAGTGGCTGCCGCGGTTGTCGATCGTGCCGAGCGCGCGTCCCGGGGACTTGTCGTTCTCGAGGAAGGTGCCCGTGGCAGCATCCAGCGTGTCGGCGAGGACCTTGGCCCGCGCGTTGCCCGTGGTCTCGGCAAGATGCTCGAGGGAGGCGGCGAGCGCGAAGAACTCGCCGAGCGAGTCCCAGCGCAGGTAGTTCTCGCTCAACAGCTGCTGCACGTGCTTCGGGGCAGACCCGCCGGCGCCGGTCTCGAACAGTCCGCCGCCCGCGAGCAGCGGCACGATCGAGAGCATCTTGGCGCTCGTGCCGACCTCGAGGATCGGGAAGAGGTCGGTGAGGTAGTCGCGCAGCACGTTGCCGGTGACCGAGATGGTGTCCAGGCCATGGCGCATGCGCGCAAGCGTGTAGCGGGTGGCTTCCTCGGGCGAGAGGATGCTGATCTGCACGCCCTTGGTATCGAGCAGCGCGAGCCCCTGGTGCACCTTGGCAATCAGCTGCGCGTCGTGCGAGCGGTTCACGTCGAGCCAGAACACCGCGGGAACCCCGGTTGCCCGGGCACGGGTCACGGCGAGCTTGACCCAGTCCATGACCGCGATGTGCTTGGTCTGCGTCGCGCGCCAGATATCGCCGGCACCGACTTCGTGCTCAAGGAGCACCTCACCCGACGAGTCGAGCACCTGAACGACGCCGGGAGCGGCGATCTCGAACGTCTTGTCGTGGCTGCCGTACTCTTCGGCAGCCTGCGCCATGAGGCCGACATTGGGGACCGTGCCGATCGTCGTGGGATCGAGCGGCCCGTTCGCGATGACGTCGTCGATCACGGCCTGGTAGACGCCGGCGTAGGAGGAGTCCGGGATCACGGCGAGCGTGTCATCCTCACCACCGTCGACTCCCCAGAGTTTGCCGCCGTTTCGGACCAGGGCAGGCATGGATGCATCGACGATGACGTCCGAGGGGACGTGCAGGTTCGTGATGCCTTTGTCGGAGTTCACATACGACAGGCGCGGCCCGCGCTCCAGGTCGGCGTCGATCGCGGCAGCGATCTCGTCACCGCCCTCCACCGACGGCAGCCCCGCAAGGATCGATCCGAGTCCGTTGTTCGGTGTGAGGCCCGCTGCCGCGAGCTTGTCGCCGTAGCGCTCGAAGACATCGGCGAAGTACGTCTTCACGACGTGACCGAAGATGATCGGGTCACTGACCTTCATCATCGTGGCCTTCAGGTGAACGGAATAGAGCACGTCCTCCGCGGATGCCTGCGCCAGCGTCTCAGCAAGGAAGGCATCGAGGGCGGATGCCGACAGGAATGTGGCGTCGATGATCTCGCGCGGGAGGACCTTCAGGCCGTCCTTGAGCATCGTGACCGTGCCGTCGGCAGCAACGTGCCGGATGGAGAGGACGTCGTCATGGGCGGCGACCCATGACTTCTCGTTGCTCTTGAAATCGTCGTGACCCATCGTCGCTACCCGAGTCTTCGAGCCCTCGGGGAACGGCTTGTTGCGGTGCGGGTGCTTGCGGGCATAGTTCTTGACCGACAGCGGCGCCCGGCGGTCACTGTTGCCCTCGCGCAGGACGGGGTTCACAGCCGACCCCTTGATGCGGTCGTACCGCGCGCGGATGTCCTTCTGCTCGATCGTCTGCGGCTCGTCCGGGTAGTCGGGGATGTCGTAGCCCTGCGACTGCAACTCAGCGATGGCAGCCTTCAGCTGCGGAATGGATGCCGAGATGTTCGGCAGCTTGATGATGTTCGCCTCGGGAAGGGTGGCCAGTCCGCCAAGCTCAGCGAGGGCATCACCGACAGCCTGCTCGGGCGTGAGCTGCTGCGGAAAGGCGGCAAGGATGCGGCCCGCGAGAGAGATGTCGCGCGTCTCGACATCCACGCCGGCCTGATGCGTGATCGCCTGCACGATAGGGAGGAAGGAAGCTGTGGCCAGGGCCGGCGCTTCATCGGTGTACGTGTAGATGATCGTGGATTCGCTCACTCGCCTGATCTTTCCGCTCGGGGGCCGCGCACGAGCCTACCGCACCGACCCAACTATCTCGATATCAAGATAAATTCCCCAGAGGTCACCGTCCCGGGATGCTGAACCGCGGCATCCCGGCTAGCCTGTGTGACATGGCCGAACTGCGACTTGCTGAACTGTCCGCCGCCACGGTGGAAGCTGTCAACAATATGTCGCTCAAGCCCGGGCAGGCGGAGTTCCTCGCCCCCGAGAGCTACGAAGTGGCGGCAGGCGATGTCGATCCGCAGACGATGTGGCAGCGAGTCGTGCTCGACGGCGACGACGTGGTCGGATTCATCAGCGCCAATTTCGATGACGACAGCGCTTCGGAGTACTTCCGGTCGGTGCTGTGGCGGATCAACGTTGACGCCGACGACCAGGGACGCGGAATCGGTCGATTCGCCGTCGAAAGCCTGCTCGCCGAAGCCCGCGAGCATGGTGTCGATCACGTGAACGTCATCTATGGTGCGGGCCAAGAGGGCCCGCAGGCATTCTTCGAGCGTGTGGGCTTCACACCGGTCGGAGAAACCGAGTACGGTGAGGTTATCGCCGAGATCCGGCTCTGATCCGGCGAGTCCCACCCTCAGTATTCAGCCCCCATCCGAGGGGCTTGTCGGCTGGCGGCGGGGCCTCGGATTCCCCTCCCCCACCGAGGCCCCGTCGCCTTTTTCGGCATCGTCAGACCAGCGACTCCCGCCACGCCGCATGGAGCTGCGCGAACTTGCCCGTTCCCGCGATCAGCGTCTCGGGGGTGTCGTCCTCGATGATCCTGCCGTGCTCCATGACCAGCACCCGGTCGGCGATGGCCACAGTCGACAGGCGGTGCGCGATGATGATCGCCGTGCGGTCTGCCAGGAGCGTTTGCAAGGCATCCTGAATCGCCCGCTCTGACGGGATGTCGAGTGACGCCGTGGCTTCGTCGAGAATCAGCACCGCGGGGTTGGCGAGGAACGCCCGCGCGAACGAGATCAGCTGACGCTGCCCCGCCGAAACGCGGCCGCCGCGCTTGTTCACGTCGGTGTCGTAGCCGTCGGGCAAGGCACGGATGAAGGCATCAGCCCCCACCGCCTTCGCCGCCGACTCGATCTCGTCGAGCGTCGCGTCGGGCTTGCCGAGCGCGATGTTGTCGGCGACCGTGCCGCTGAACAGGTAGGCCTCCTGCGTGACCATGACGATCGCGCGCCGCAGGTCCTTCGGGTGCAGGCGCCGCAGGTCGACCCCGTCGAGGGTCACGGCTCCGCGCGTCGGGTCGTAGAAGCGCGAGACGAGCTTCGCGAGCGTCGACTTGCCCGCCCCCGTCGTGCCGACCAGGGCAATGGTCTGCCCTGCGGGGATGTCGAGCGAGAAGTGCGGCAGGATGACGCGGTCATCCGCGTACCCGAACGTGACGTCTTCGAACGCGACGTGTCCGCGCGCGGTCCACAGGTCGACGGCATCGGTCGGGTCGGGAACCGTCGGCTCCTCCTCCAGCACCCCCGAGACCTTCTCGAGCGCCGCAGTGGCAGCCTGGTACGAGTTCAGGAACATCGCGACCTCCTGCAGAGGTGCGAAGAAGTTCCGCACGTACAGGACGCTTGCCAGCAGGATGCCGATGGCGATCGCACCGTCAGCAACCCGCAGGCCGCCCCAGAGCACGACCAGCGCGATCGAGACCGAGGCGACAGCCATGAGGCCAGGCTCGAACGTGCCGAACAGGCGGATCGAGCGCATGTTCACGTCGCGGTAGTCCTCGGCGACGTCACCGAACTCGTCGTCGTTACGGGGCTCCTTGCGGAAGGCCTTCACCGCACGGATGCCGGTCATCGTCTCGACGAACTTCACGATGAGCTTCGCGCTGATGACCCGCGACTCGCGATAGACGACCTGCGAGCGCAGGTAGAACCAGCGCATCAGCAGGAACAGCGGCACCCCCATGACGGCAAGGATGACTCCGGACTGCCAGTCCAACAGCAACAGTGCGATGAGCGTGAACCCGCCGTACAGCAGTCCCGACACGAGCTGGTTGAGTCCGCCGTCGAGGAGCTCCCGGATCGACTCGAGGTCGCTCGTCTGCCGCGAGATGATGCGGCCGGAGGTGTAGGACTCGTGAAATTCGAGGCTGAGCCGCTGCGTGTGCAGGAAGATGCGCTTGCGAAGGTCCAGCATCACGGCCTGCGTGAGGCGCGCCGCAACGACCGCGAACCAGCCCACGAGGCCCGCGCCGCCGAACCCCGCGACGAGGTAGACGGCGACGACTCCGATGGTCGGCATCCAGTTCGCATCCTGGAGCACCGCCGGAAGCGCGGTGTCGATGCCGTACGCGATCAACGCCGGGCCGGCGACCTGCAGCGCGGTGGAGACGACGAGCACGACGCCGGCGAGCACGACTTGCCACCGCAGCGGCGAGATCAGCGAACCGAGCAGGCGCAGCGAGCGGCGGCGGATGGCGCGACTTTCGTCCTTGGTGTAATCCGACCGGTCTTCGCCGGCCGTACCCACGACTGTGGCACTCATAGGGTCACCTCCCTCTCCCGCAGGCGGGCTTGTTCGTCTTCGAGGCTCGAGATCACGTACCGGTAGTGCTCGCTGTCGCGGAGCAGGTCGGAGTGCGTCCCCACCGCCGTCACCTTCCCGTCCTCGAGCAGGGCGACGCGGTCGGCGAGGGTGACAGTCGACGGACGATGCGCGATGACCAGGGCTGTCGTGTCGGCGAGCACGCGCCGCAGGGCATCCTCGACGAGAGCCTCGGTGTCGACATCCAGTGCCGACAGCGGATCATCGAGAACGAGGACAGCAGGCTTTGCCGCGACGGCGCGGGCAAGCGCCAGACGCTGACGCTGGCCGCCCGACAGGCTGAGGCCCTCTTCGCCGATGACGGTGTCGACACCGTCGGGAAGATCGTCGACGAAGCTCGCCTGCGCGACATCGAGCGCTTCCCGCAGTGCCGCTTCGGCCTCCGGAGATCCGGGGATGAGATCCTCGCGACCGAGCAGCACGTTCTCGCGCACGGTCTGCGAGAACAGCGTCGCATCCTCGAACGCCATGCCGATGTGGGTACGTAGCTCAGCGAGGGTCAGGTCACGGATGTCGACCCCATCGAGCGTCACGCGCCCGCCGGTCACGTCGTACAGACGCGTCGGCAGGGTCGTGAGGGTCGTCTTTCCCGACCCGGTGAGTCCGACCAGGGCCATTGTCTCGCCGGGACGCAGCACGAGATCGACCCCATCGAGCAGGTCGCGCTGGCTGTCCGGCGCGTCCTGGTAACGGAAGTGGACGCCCTCGAACGCCAGCTCGCCGCGGGGAGCTGCAATGGTCTGCGGCTGCTCAGGGTCGGTGATGGTGTCGACCTCGTCGAAGACCTCGAAGATGCGATCGGTAGCGGTGCGGGCATCCAGCAGGAACGAGAAGAGGAATCCGATCGATTCCATCGGCCAGCGCAGCACGGTTGCCATTGCGAAGAACGCGATGAGCTCAGCGGCGTTCAGCTGGCCCATGCTAATGAGCGCGATACCCGCACCGAGGGCGAGGGCGAACGCGATGTCAGGGAGGAGGATCAGCCAGAACCAGATCAGCCCGACAGCGCGCGCCTTGTGGATCTCGGTCTCGCGCAGAGTCTCGGCCTGCCGGGCGAACTTCTGCAGGGCGTGCGATCCGCGACCAAAGGCCTTGAGCACGCGGATGCCGTGCACGCTCTCTTCGACGGAGGTGGCAAGGTCCCCCGCCTGGTCCTGCGACTGGCGGGCCAGGGTTCCGTATCGCTTCTCGAAGCGGTATCCGGCGTACCAGAGGGGCGCGGAGGTGACCAGGAAGATCACCCCGAGCAGCCAGTGCCACTGGAACAGCAGGACCGCACCCACGATGATCGTGAGGACGTTGACCACCAGCAGCACGAGACCGAACGCCAGCCAGCGACGGATGATGCTGATGTCTTGCATCATCCGCGAAAGCAGCTGACCGGACTGCCAGCGGTCGTGGAACGCGACGGGTAGCCGCTGCAGTCGCTGATAGAAGGTGGTTCGCAGCTCGTATTCGACGCGTGTCGAGGGCGCGAGCACGAACCACCGGCGTGCCCACACCATCGCCGCTTCGGCAAGGCCCAGGGCGAGGATCGCTGCTGCGCCCCAGGCGATCTGTCCGGGATCTCCGGAGGCGATCGGGCCGCCGACGATCACCTCGAGGACCAGCGGGAACATGAGGGCCAGCACCGAGGCGAGCATGGCGCTTGCCGCGCCGAGGCCGAGACGCCCGAGCACGGGGCGCGCGAACGGCAGCAGACGGCCCAGGGCACGCAGGGTCGACAGGTGGGGCGTGGGAGAAGAAGGCGTTGCGGTCATGGTCCTTGTGGGAGGGCGAAGCGAACCCGCGGGTGTGCAGGCGGGAGGGCGGCTCCGGGTCAGTGGAGCGCGGATGCGAAGCGTGCGGTCGTGGGCGAGAACGCAGGCGGCGCCGAGAGTATGCCGCGACCGGTCAGGTCGTGGACAGGCGAACTAGTGCGTCGTAGCGGGGCCGCGGTGACGCAGCGGGGCCGCGGCGGCAAGGACGACAGTGCTCGCGACAACAGCGATCTGATACATGGCATCCTCCTTGGCGTACGGGTTGCCGCACGACGCGGCAGCCCTCCAGACTATGCCTGAGAGTCAGCTGAAAGCAAGGACGGATTTTCCCGATCCAGCAGAGACCGCTTGACCTCCAGACCCCATGCGAAGCCGCCGAGGCTCCCGTCCGTGCGCAGCACGCGGTGACACGGTACAAAAAGCGCTGGGGCGTTGCGGGCGCAGACGGATGCCGCCGCCCGCACCGCGGTCGGGTGACCCAGGACCGCGGCGAACGTCGCATACGACAGCGGCGCTCCGGGCGTGATCCGGCGAAGCGCAGCCCATCCGGCCACCTGCCCCGGCGTGCCGAACTGCCGGACCGGCACCTCATCGATCGCCGCGAGATCACCGGCGTAGTACGCGCGGACAGCAGCTGCGGCATCCGTCGTGCCCGGGCGGATATCCGCGGGCCGATCTGCCGGACGGATGCGCTCCGCGATGCGTTCCACCGAGTCTGTCCACCCGGAGGAGAGCACCGCACCGTCGCCCGCAGCGAGGATCGCGAACGGGCCGTCGGGGGTGTCGACGACCTCGAAAACGGCGGTCATGGTCATGTTGGGACCTCCTCAGCAAGCGCGCTCAGCGCAGGGGTACGGGTGGTGCGGGTGCGGGCGGCCGCAGTGCGGATGGGGCGGGCGGGAACGGCCCGCCACAGGTGCGCGCTCAGGTAGCTGCGCCAGGGCGCGGCCGTCGCAGCCCACACCTCGAGCCCGTCCGCGGGGATGCCAAGCGCCAGGGCCCCGCTTCGGACGGCGACGTCGGTGGGCAAGAAGACGTCGGGGTCGCCGAGCACCCGCATCCGTACGTAGTCGGCAGTCCAGGGACCGACGCCGGGCAGCGCGAGGAGGGCGCGGCGCTGGTCGACGCCGTCGTCGGCGATCGTGAGGGTCAGCTCCCCCTCGGCCAGGGCCCCCGCGGCGCCGACGATCGATCGGATGCGGGCAGCAGGACCCCGCAGCACCTCGGCGCCGTGGTCGGCGATCGCTGCCATCGTCGGGAACAGTCGTGTCAGCCCGTCGGGCCCCGGCACTTCTTCGCCGAGAGCCTCGGCGAGCGCGGTCAGCGCCGTGCGTGCTGCGGCGACACTGATCTGCTGGCCGACCATCGCGCGGATGAGCATCTCGTGCGGGTCCGCAGCGCCAGGAACCCGGATGCCGGGAATCGCGCGAACGCGCGGCGCGAGGCGCGGATCGCGCGAAAGCGCAGCGTCGATCGCGAGGGGATCGGCATCCAGATCGAAGATGCGGCGAACGCGGGCAACGAGGGCGGCAAGGTCGGGAAGAGCGGTCACCGCGGCGCGCAGGCGCACGGTGTCGGCATCCGATCTCACCTCGAACCATGCCGGGCCCGATGCCAGTCGCAGCGTGCGCGCGAAAGATCTCTCACCCGCCTCCTCGACTCCCGGCAGCGCACGCGCGCTCATCCACGCGAACAGGCCGTCGGCGTCGAATGGTCCTCGCACGGGCAGCGCGAGGTCGATGACTCCCTCGGCTGACTCGGTGCCCGTGCGCCTGACGCGCACCTCGAGCGGTGTGAGGTCGAAGACCTCGCGGATCGTGTCGTTGAACTGCCGAACGCTCGCGAACCCCGACGCGAAGGCGACGTCGGATGCCGGCATCGCCGTGCCCACGAGCAGCATCCGAGCCGTGTGTGCTCGCTGCGCACGACTGAGCGCGAGTGGGCCGGCGCCGAGCTCTGCCGTCAGCAGCCTCGTGAGGTGTCTCGGCGAATAGCCCAGGCGACGAGCGAGCCCGGGAACACCCTCGCGCTCGATGACCCCGTCGGCGATGAGGCGCATCGCCCGCGCCGCGACGTCGCCGCGCACATCCCAGTCCGGGGAGCCGGGAGCTGCCTCAGGCAGGCACCGCTTGCAGGCGCGATACCCGGCCTCGTGCGCGGCGGCGCTGGTCGGGTAGAACGTCACGTTGGCGGGCTTGGGTGTGCGGGCCGGGCAGCTGGGCCGGCAGTAGATCCCCGTCGAGCTGACCGCGGTCACGAACTGACCATCGAAGCGGCTATCGCGCGATTGGATCGCGGCATACCGTTCGTCGAAGGTCATCGAGAGCACGGGTCAAGCTTCGCACTCCCGACCCCCGCCCACTGGCGGAAATCAGACACGACAGCGGCGGCATCCACGACCCCCCGACGCTCGCCTGTGCTGCTGCAGCCGCGCTCGCGCGCGAACGGTGGGCGCATCTTGTCGCGTCCAAGGGGCGGATGCGGCAATTCGCGCCCATTTCCTCGCCGGGTCGCGACAATCTGCGCCCACTTCCCAGGACGCGGGCGCGTTGGGCGGGTTACCGTGGCATATGGGCGCGCGCGAGTATGACCTTGTTGTGATCGGGGCGGGACCTGTCGGTGAGAACGTCGCCGACAGGGCCGTGCAGGGGGGCCTGCGGGTCGCCATCGTGGAGAGCGAACTCGTCGGTGGCGAGTGCTCGTACTGGGCCTGCATGCCCTCGAAGGCACTGCTGCGAAGCGGGGCGGTGCTGCGGGCGGCTCGAGCGGTGGACGGCGCAAAGCAAGCAGTCACCGGCGAGCTCGATGTTGCCGCCGCCCTCGCGCGCCGCACCCGGATGACGCACGACTGGAACGATGCGTCGCAGGTCGAGTGGCTCGAGAAGGCGGGGATCGACCTGGTGCGGGGACATGCCCGTATCGCGGGCCGCAAGCGGGTCGAGGTCACCAGGCCCGGCGGCGAGGTTGTCGACCTCATCGCCACCCATGCCGTCGCGGTGTGCACCGGATCGGCGGCCCTGCTGCCGAACACCCCGGGGCTGCGCGAGATCGAGCCGTGGACGAGCCGCGAGGCGACGAGCGCCGAGTCCGCACCCTCTTCACTCGCGATCATCGGCGGCGGGGTCGTCGGGTGTGAGATGGCAACCGCGTACGCGAGTTTCGGCACCGCGGTGACCCTGATCGCGCGGTCCGGGCTGCTGGGCGGTATGGAGCCGTTCGCGGGTGAGATGGTCGCCGAGGCACTGACGGCGCAGGGAGCCCAGGTCCGCACCGGGGTTGATGTCGTCTCGGCATCCCGCGACGCAAGCGGCCGCACCCTTACGCTCTCGGACGGAACATCGGTCACGGCGGATGAGGTCCTGGTGGCCACCGGACGAGTGCCACGCACCGCAGACCTGGGCCTGGAATCCGTCGATCTGACACCGGGCACGTGGCTGGATGTCGACGACACGATGCTGGTGCACGGTACCGATTGGCTGTATGCGGTCGGCGACGTGAATCACCGCGCCCTCCTCACCCATCAGGGCAAGTACCAGGCGCGCGCCGCGGGAGATGTCATCGCCGCCCGCGCGCGCGGTTCGCACGTCGACACGTCCCGCTGGGGCACCCATGTCGCAACCGCCGACCACGATCATGTCCCGCAGGTGACCTTCACCGACCCGGAGGTCGCCTCGGTCGGTATGACCGCCGAGCGGGCGGAAGCGGCGGGGATCAATATCCGGGTGCTGGACTACGACCTCTCCTGGGTCGCTGGCGCCTCAACGGTCTCGGATGACTACCGCGGTCAGGCACGTGCTGTCGTCGACCGGGAACGCGACGTCTTGGTCGGGGCGACCTTTGTGGGCCCGGATGTCGCGGAGCTGCTGCACTCGGCCACGATTGCCATCGTCGGCGAGGTCCCCCTGAGCAGACTCTGGCACGCGGTGCCGTCGTACCCGACAGTCAGCGAGGTCTGGCTGCGCTGGCTGGAGGCCTACGGGCGTCCCTGACCTCGCGCGGGTCGAGGACCGCGCCAGGCGCGAACGCGGCTGCGGCGAACCGATGCCCCATCCGCACGTAGGCATCGGCACTCGGGTGCAGCCCGTCGGGGAGATCTCCGGTCTCGGACTCGGCGAGCAACGCACGCCCATCGAGGTAGAGCAGGTTCGGGTCGTCGTCCCGCGCGCGCAGGACGCTGTCGATCGCCTCACGCACGACTCTGAGGCTCATCGCACCGCGCTCGAGTTCACCCGGATGGCCCGCGCTCGCGCACTGACCCGTGAGCGGATCGATCACCGTCGGCCCGGGAAGATGCTCGTGCGCGGGGCACGGAATCGGTCCGAGGAAAAGCAACGGAGTCTCCGGATGCCCGTCCCGCACGGTATCGAGGAACCCGTGGAGCACCGGTTCAAACATCCGTCTGCGCATCAGGTCGCCGTTGACGACATTGACCCCGATCTCGACGCTGATGAGATCGGCCGGGAGGTCCCGGATCGTCCGCGCCACAAACGGATCGCCCACCGCGTTGCCACTGAAACCGAGACTGCGCAGGCTTACTCCCCCGGCCGCCGCAGCCACGGCCGGCCACGTGAGAGTCGGGGCGAGGGCCTCACCGCACTGGCTGATCGAGGAGCCGTGGTGGACCCACACGGGGCGGTCATCGAGGGGCGGATGCAGCTGGGCATCCGCGCTGATACTGACAAGTTCCATCGCCGTCGAGTGCGGAAGCCACAGCTCCACGCTCTTCATCCGCGGAGAGAGTCCGTCAAACCGTGCGTGCACAGCACCCCGCTGCTGGGTCGAGTCGCCGTTCGCATCGATGAGTGTCTGCGCGTCGACCCCGAAGACCCGGGTCGCGACGACCTCACCGTCGATGACAAGCTGCACGGTGGCGGGGATCGTCGCACCGACCGACGGGTCGATACCGATCACCACGAACTCGAGGTCGAGCAGGGTGGCCGCGGTCGCGGTGGCGATCCGCAGGCCAGAGCCCATTCCGACGACAAAGTCGAACACCCGGTCGGGGATCTGTCGGCGCGTCCACGCGGGGAGACGGCGCGGGCGAACGCCGAGCTCGCCAGGATCGAGGTCGAGCGCTCCGACGATCGGCGCCTCGGCTGCCGGGAATGCGTACCGGTGGATCGCCGTGCTCACGAGCCCGCCGGCGGCAGATAGGTCACGGGCGGCGCGGTCGCCGAACGCAAGAGCGCCTCAACAAGGTCGAGCCGTCGGTCATCGCCCTCGCCGCGCGTCGATGCGCCCGGAGCGATGTCGGGCGCGACCGGTGCTCGATCGCCCTCATCCCCCTCGAGGGCTGCGAGCAGGTAGGCGCCGGCTCGCTCGCCGACCAGTTCCAGGTGTGGGTCGACGGACGTCAGGTAGGGCTTGGTGTCTTCGCCGTACCCCGCCACGTTGTCGTAGCCGACGATCGCCACATCGGCGGGAACCCGCCGACCACGCGCCTCCAGCGCCGCAGCGAGGCCGACGGCGATGCCGTCGTTGCCCGCGAACACGCCGTCCACATCCGGCAGTGCAGCAAGCAGGCGCTCCGCCGATGCCTGACCCCATGCGCGGGTGAACTCGCCGTGCAAAACGACCTCGCACCTAATGCCCGCCTCATCCAGGGCAGCGCGGAAGCCGGCTTCGCGTTCCTTCACTGACGGGAGATCGGCACCAGCGGTGACATGCGCGATGCGCTTCCGGCCCTGCGCCAGCAGTTCGCGCGCGGCGAGCGCCCCGCCGGCGAACTCATCGGGGTAAACGCCGACCGCGTGCGGCGGATCGTGCGGGCCGAAGGCGTGGACGATCGGGCCGTCGAATCGCTCCTCGAGCGCTGCGATCGCGACATCCGGACCCTCGCCGATGACGACGATGCCATCGACCTGCCGGTCGAGCATGTGCCGGATGTGATCGCGCCGCGTGGCCGGATCGTGTCGGGCATCGAAGAGCAGGCTTGCAAGGTCCTGCGAGCTGAGCGCTCTGTTGACCCCGATGAGCACTGGCATGCAGAAGGCGCCGGCGGCATTCTCGGCGAGCACCCCGATCGTGCGGCTGCGCCCCAGCGCAACGCTTCGAGCGAGCGCGTTCGGGCGATAGTCGAGCTCTTTCGCGACATCCAGCACCCGCTTTCGCGTCTCGTCGGCGACACGGCCGGTGCCGTTCATCACCTGGGACGCGGTGGGAACTGACACGCCCGCCGCGCGGGCGACATCGGCGAGTCGGACTGCCATCGTCACCACCTTCGGTTGAATCCTGCGTGCAGAAGTGCGCGCCGGGAGCTTATCGTGGAGAGTATATGCCAAAGCGCTTAGTCACCCGAAGGAGGGCCGATGATGCCCCGTCCCACAGTGCATGGTGAGGTGGCTCCCGGATGGGAACCACTCGCCGATGCGGTAGCCGACGTCCTCGACACGGATGCCGCAGGCGCCGCGGTTGCCATTGTCCACGACGGTGACCTCGTCGTGGACCTGTGGGGCGGCACTGATCCCCTCAGCTCTCGCGCGTGGGAGCGCGACAGCGTCGTGCTCGCCTTCTCTGCAGCCAAGGGGATGGTGGCCCTCCTGGTCGCCCAGCAGATCCAGGCAGGCACCATCGACCCCGGGGCCCCGGTCGCCCAGTACTGGCCGGAGTTCGCGGCGGCCGGCAAGGCAGATATCACCGTGGGCGACGTCCTCACCCATGTCGCGGGAGTCCCCGTGCTGCCGCTGCGGGGCCTCTCCGATCTGCTCGATCCCGTCGACCTCGCGGCCAGGCTGGCCCCAGAGCCGCCCGCGTACCCGCCGCGATCGGCGCGGATCTATCACATCCTCAGCTACGGGACGATCCTCGCCGAAGTGCTGCGCCGTGTCACCGGGCGAGGGCTCGGCGAGCTCCTCCGCGACGAGGTCACTGCACCGCTCGGCGCCTCGATGTGGTTCGGCACGCCCGCATCGGCCGAGTCCCGAGTTCTGCTGTCGCTCATGGGTCCCGTCGAGCCGGCACCGCTGCCCGAGGTGACCACCGGGCCGAACGCGGCAGCGTGCGAGGCCGCCTACCTCTCGACGGCACAGATCATCCCGGTCTTCGAGCGCGTCGACGACCAAATCGGCACAGAGATGATGAACACGGCATCCTTCCGGGCAGCGCAGATCGGCGGCGGTGGTCTCGTCTCGGATGCCCGCTCCCTCGCCCGCGCCTACGGAGCGTGCGTCGCTCCGGTCGACGGCGTGCGCCTGCTGGATGACGAGACCGTCGCTGTTGTCTCAGCCGATCACCTCAACGGCATCGCGGAGCCGGTGTGCCGCGCGGACGCTGGCACGACGACCCGATGGGGACTCGGCTTCGAGATCTCTCACCCCGCCAACCCGATGCTCGGGGACGGATCCTTCGGGCACGCTGGCATGGGCGGACGGCTGGCCTTCGCCCACGCACCGAGCCGGCTGGGCTTCGCGTTCGTTGGCCAACGGATGTCGTTCCCACCGCCGGGCGAGGATCCTCGATGGCACCGGCTGCTCGCCGCAACGGCCGCCGTGCTCGGCTAAGTCGCCGTGATACTCAGCCGATCGTGGCTGCCAGGAGCTGGACCAGGGTGAGGCTCGCTCCCCGCGCACCCCACACGATCTCGACCTGCCGCGTCCCCGGTGGCACGGGCACGGCGAAGGGCCGCGCCTGCTGACGCCAGGGCCAGTGCTCGTCGTGGAAATCTGCGATGGGCTTTCCGTCCGCGAGCAGCCGAAAGGCGTACGACCCGGCCTCCTCGAGCCCCAGGACGAGCAGTGGTTCGTCAGCGAACGCACCCGCAGGCCTGAGGTCAAGCATCCGACTCTCCCCCGGCCCGATCAGCCCGAGCTGAACGGGCCCGTCGATGAGATCCTGCAGCGCGAGCTGCTCAACGCCGTCCGGCGCGAAGAAGGGGCGCGACGCGGGCGCGTCAGCCCACCGCACCGGCTCGGACCCGAGTTCGATCACCCACTCCCCTCCGGCGCGGAGCTCCCGCAGCGAGACATCCGGGCGCGTCCACTCGGCACCGTCGCGTCGCACGGAACGGATGTAGCGATCGGATGCCGAACGCCGCGTCGCGCGCAGCACGAGCTCCTCTCCGCCGACCGGCCGCAGCCGCGCCTCCGGCACCTGCGGTGCGGTCAGCAGCAGCATCCCCGAGCCGGGCTGGTACGGCGCGAGCCCGAGGGTCGTGAACAGGTGCCATGCCGACATCTCCCCGTTGTCTTCGTCACCGGGATAGCCCTGCCCGAGGCGGATGCCGCGAAACAGGCGCCGGGCGGCGTCAGTCAGCACCTCGTCGGTTCGCCAGGGTCGGTCGCTGTGCGCGTACATCCACGGCACGTGGTGCGCCGGCTGATTTGAGGGCGCCCACATGCCGCGGCGGATGTCGCGAGCCTCAGCCATCTCATGAATAACGCGCCCGTAGCTTCCCGCGAACCGTGCCCGTCCGGTTTCGGGTTCGGCGAAGGCGGCATCCAACGCCTCCCCAAGGCCGCGAGGGCCCCCGAACAACCGGGCCAGCCCCGCGCCGTCATGCGGAGCAGAGAACCGCTGCCCCCAGGCGTTGGTCTCGGTGTGCGCGCCGCCCCAGACCCGCGGATCGAAGGGCTCGTCCGCCCATGCGCCGTTGTCATCCCGGGGCCGGAAGAACGTCGTGTGCGGGTCCCAGACCGACGTGTACGCGAGCGCTCGGTGAGCGAGGTAGCGTGCTTCAGCCTGATATCGCGCCGCCCTTCCCGGGTCAGCGCGGGACGCCGCACAGGCGAGGACGGCGGCACCGGCATCCGCGATCGCACCTTCGAGCGTCCACGACACTGATTCGGGGGTGCCGGCGCTGACCCATCCCCGCCGTAGGGAGTCGACGAGCTCGCGGCGACCGAAGCGCGGATCATCGGATGCGCAGGTCGCGTTGCGGAGCGCAGCCGCGTAGGCAGTGTCGAGATCGATGCCCTCAAGCCCCGCACTGACGAAGTCGGCGGCGATGACATCCAGGCTCGTGCCGACCATGGCATCCAGCGAGGTTCCGGCCGTCCAGCGCGGCGACCACCCGCCCTCGCGGACATGTTCGAGCATGCCGTCGAGAAGGTCGACGGCCCGGCCCGGCGCGAGCAGCGCGTACGCGGGCCACGCGGTGCGATAGGTATCCCAGAAGCCGTTGTTGGTCAGCATCCGTCCCGCCCGCACGGCACGACCCGTCCGCGCCGCGGTGTCGGGGCTCTCGCGTCTCGTGGGGCTGGGGTAGCTCGGTCCGGCATCGGTGTCTTCGTCGTGCCGCGAGGGAAAGAGGAAGAGTCGGTACAGGTCGCTGGCCACCAGGGCACGCTGTTCGTCGGTGCCTGTCACCTCGACGGTGCCGAGCACCTCGTCCCACCGGTCCTGGGCTTCGCGCGCAAGCTCGGCCACGCTGCGGCCTGCGACCGCCGCCGCGGCAGCGCGCGCAACCTCGAGCGAGATCTGGGAGGAACCGACGGTGATCGAGAGAGTCCCCGCATCAGCGTCGAAGGACGATCCGCCAGTGCCGGTCCGCACCCGAACGCCCGCACCGCGGAGGATCACCGCATGAAAGCCGCGGAGCGGATCGGCCTCGTGGGGGCTCGGAAGCACGCTCGCGACGTCGACCTCGATGACGCCCTGCGCTCCGTCGCGAACGTCGAGAATCTCCACCGGCGCCCCGGGAGCGCAGAGCGCGATGCGGCCGGCGGCAGGAAAGGTCACCTCGACGCGCGCGGCGTGATCGGTAGCCGCCGCGTCAATCCGGATGCCCTCGACAGTGTCGAGGCTGTACCGGTGTGGCTCGGCCCGCTCGGCGCCGTGGTCGAAGACGGCAGAGGGAGGATCGTCACTGCCGGCAAGGCCGAGCCGGAGGGCGAGCGCGCCGCGGTCTCCGATCCAGATGCTCGGCGACCGGGAGATCAGCAGCCCCTGCAAAACGGGGAGCGGCCCCGTGCCGTGCGCGTTCCAGGAGTACGTCCAGTGCGGGTTGTCGAGGCTGGTGGCGGGCGTGAGCTGGATGCCGCCCTGGGGCACCGCCGCCGCGGGCTGGGTGAGTCCGCGGGAGCGGTCGGGTGAGGAGTGACTGCCGCGGGTGGTCAGCACCCGCTCGCTCGGAGACGAGGATGCCGCGAGCGCACGCGCCTTCTCCACGCGCGGACCCGAGACCCACCCCTCCAGCCGCTTCCCGACCGGGCCTGTGGCTCCAGGCGGGTCGATGACGAGCTCCACCGCGGACACCACAGCTCCTACCAGTGGCGCCAGGGAGATGCGCCGCTGGTTCCACTGGTCGGGAAAGTCCAGATCGGCGCGCCCGCGCGCGGCGCTGCCCGTGCCGTCGATTTCGAGCGCCTGCTTCTCGAGCAGGCGTCGCCCGTCAGCCGTGCGCAGATCAAGGGCCACGGATGCCGCGCGAAACCCGTCACCGATCTGTGCCGCGTTCTCGTCGAAGCGCGGGTAGAGCTCCCAGACGAGCTCGTCGTCGGCTTCGATGGGGCGGCCGGGCAGATCGGCGACGATCGGCATCCGCAGCGCACCGCCGGGCTGCGCCGGGACGCGATAGCGGACGCAGCGGCCCGCGAGAGGCCCCGCCCCGGCCGCCGAGGCAGGAGGGGCCGGCGGCCCGGGGTGGGGTTCGCACTCTGCGCGGGTCACGCCGCCCTCGTCATGCCGCGCTCGCCCGGCGCGCGGCCTTCTCGGCCTCGAGCTGCGCGAGACCACGATAGGACTCGTCGCGGGCTGTCGCGGCGTGCGCAGTCTGGACGATGGCGCGGACCGCATCCACGGTGAAGGCCTCAGGATGGGCGGTGCGAATCGTCCACGTCGCGGACTCACCAGGCAGGAGCGTCAGCAGGTTCTGTTCGGCGTGGGCGTCCACGGCCAGCGCATCGACGGGGAGGAAGGTATCCCGCATCAGACTCTGGGCGGTGATCACGACCGACACGCTAGTCGCACCCGGGGTGACCTCGACAGCGAAGTCGGGGGCGGCATCCGGATACTCACGGTCGACGCCGCCAAGCAGCACGCTCCGGCGGGCTCCGGCCGTTGCCACGAGCAGCTCGTCGACGCCGAGATCCTCGCCGAGCCCGGCAAGCTCCAGCCGCAGCGCCGTATGCGCGGGAGCCGACGAGCGAATCACCTCGCGCCCGACCAGGCTGCCGCGCCGCCAGCGCTGCACGTCGATCTCGGTGTCCCAGGCGTCGGCCGTGCTGTTGCACGCGAACAGAGCGGGTCCGTCATCCTCGTGGCGCAGCACGACGATCTGATCGCCGTACGCCTCGCGCACGGCGTACGCGACGGGCTTCCACCTGTCGGCGACGTCGATGACCGACCACGACAGCGAAGGCCAACAGTCATTGAGCTGCCAGATCACGGTTCCCGCGCAGTACGGCTCCAGCGTACGGAACCGCTCAACACCGAATCGCACGGCCCGCGCCTGATTGAGCTGGGCGAGCCAGTACCACTCATCGAAGTCGGTCGGCACACCGAAGTGGATGTCGAGCACGTCGTTGATCCGCTCGGTGCCGCCCTCGGCCTTCTGCCGCTGGATCGTGCCGGGGCTGAACGGCGCGTGGCTGCCTTCGTGCACGGCTGCCTCGAAAGTGGCACGCGTCGGCGGACCCTGGAAGCCGAACTCCGACACGAAGCGGGGACGTGTCTGGTCATATTCGCGGTAGTCGCCGGGAACCCACAGGTGCACGACGCCGCGAGTCGGGTCGTTGGGATCCTCCCAGCGACCGCCCGACGACGGGCTGCCGAACAGATAGGTGCGCGCAGGATCGAGGTCGGCGACCACCCGCGGCAGGATGTCGAAGTAGAACCTGTCACCCCAGGTCTTGCCCTCGAGTACCGTCTCCCAGTCCTGCACGAACCAGAACCACAGGTTCTCGTTGTTGGCGTTCCACAGCACGAGGCTCGGATGCGGCATGAGCCGGGACACGTTGTCGCGCGCCTCAGCCTCGACCTCGGTGGCGAACGGCTCTTCTTCGGGGTAGGCGGCGCACGCGAACAGGAAGTCCTGCCAGACGAGCATCCCCGCCTCGTCGCACGCGCGGTAGAACTCGTCGTCCTCGAAGACGCCGCCGCCCCACACGCGGATGAGGTTTGCCCCGAGCGCCTGCGCCTCGGCGATCCGACGGCGGTAGTCTGCGGGGGTCACGGTGGCGATGGAGGTGTCGTCGGGGATCCAGTTGAAGCCCCGGATGAACATCGGCTCGCCGTCGACGACGACGCGGAATCCGACGCCCTCGGCATCCGGCCGCTGCTCCACGACGATGTCGCGGAATCCGACCCGCTCGGTTCGTTCGTCGAGGACCTCGTCGCCGCGGCGGAGGGTCACCGTGAGATCGTGCAGGGCCTGCTCGCCGAGACCCGCCGGCCACCAGCGCGCGGGGTGCGGGACGGGAAGGCTGCCACGCACCCGATCCACGCCGGGATCGACCGAGAGCTCGACCACCGATGCTCCGACGCGCGCCTCCACGACGAGCGCTTCCCCGCGACCCTGGGCGGTGCGAACGAGGTCGATGTCGAGGTCGACCACACCGTCGTCGCCGCGCAACGCTGCCGTCGGACGGACGGCGTCGAGCCGCGCGGTAGACCACGCCTGGATCTCGACAGTGCGCCAGATGCCTGCGCCGGGAAGGGCTGGACCCCAGTCCCAGCCGAAATCGCAGGCCTTCTTGCGCAGGAACGGAGCGACCGGGCTGAAGGCGCTCGGGCGGGCTCCGAGCCGGTCACGCTCTCGTTCACCGGCCGGGATGGGAGCCTGCAGGGTCAGTCGCAGGTCGGCGCGGCCGCGGCGCAGTTCGGGAACGTCGACCCGCCACGTACGGTGCATGTTGCGACTACTCCCCCGCGGGATCTCGTCGATGAAGACCTCTGCGAGCGTGTCGACGCCGAAGAAGACGAGCTCGACACGTTCGGCATCCGCTCGAGGAATCGCGGGCAGCGTCGTCGCGTACTCCCAGTCGGTGCGCCCGATCCACGAGACAATGCGCTCATTGTCATCGACGACGGGGTCCGGAATCGCTCCGGCGTTGCGCAGTGCGGTGTGGACATCGCCGGGTACCGGCGCGGGGAACTCGTGTCCGACGACATCGTCGGGCACCGGGCCAGCCAGCGGGCGCAGTCGCCACGTCTGGTCGACGGAGTGTCGAGTGAGCATCATTGACTTTCTCGGCCGCGATCACGGACGGAATCGGGATGGTCTTGCATTGCGGCGACCATCGAGCTATCGTGCAAAAGCGCTTTGGCATCTGGCGATGTCCAAAGTACAACACGCACCGAGTGTCGGCAATCCGACACGAGAAAGAGAGTTTCGATGAGGAAACACCGCGCACGCCGCATCATCCTCGGCGTCACAGCAATCACAGCCGTCACCGTTGGCGCACTGACAGGTTGCTCGAGCGAGCCCACCCCCGAGGGGCCCGTCGAGCTGGTCATCGGCAACAAGCCGGCTGCCACCGAAACAGCACGTCTGGCACTGTTCGAGGACAACCTTGCCGCCTTCCAGGAGGAGCACCCGAACTACGAGATCACCGCCGTCGAGGACGGCTGGGACGCGCAGACCTTCGCCGCCCGGCTCGCCTCGGGCGACCTGCCCACGGTCGTCGGTGTTCCCTTCACCGAGATTCGTGGCCTGATCGAGCGCGGTCAGGTCGCCGACATCACGGATGCCGTGAACCAGACCGGTGTTGTCGACATCCTGAACCCGCAGCTGGTCGACATGGTCACCGCGGATGGGAAGTACTACGGCGTCCCCACGATGGCGTATGCCATGGGGCTCATCTACAACCGCGACCTGTTCACACAGGCAGGCCTTGACCCCGACGCTCCGCCGACCACATGGGACGAGGTTCGCGAGGCGGCCAAGACCATCAAGGACACGACCGGCGTGTACGGTTTCGCTCAGGTCACCACCGACAACCAGGGTGGGTGGGTGCTCGGCGCTCAGATCGACTCGCGTGGCGGGTCGCTGGTGAACGAGACCGGTGACACCATCACGTTCGACGCCCCTCCCGCCGACGACTCGCTCCAGCTCCTGCACGACATGCGCTGGGTCGATGACAGCCTCTCGCCGAACGGCCTCATGACCGCGATGGACCTTGCGCAGAGCTTCGGTGGCGGGCAGACCGCGATGTTCGTGCTGCAGTCGGATGCCTACCAGCCCCTGACCGAGCTGCTCGGCTTCCCCGCGGCGAACTTCGGATTCGCGGCGATGCCGACCGAGGAAGCCGGGGAGAACCCGATCACCCTGTCGGGCGGGAACATCGACATCGTGAGCCCCAATGCGGATGCCGCACAGATCCAGGCCGCCGTGGAGTGGATCCAGTTCAACCAGCTGGGCAAGTACTCCTCGGAGGAGGCCGCTCGCGCCAACGCCGAGGCTCTTGCCGCCGGTGGCGGTGCCGTTGCGATCCCCGGTCTTCCGGTCGTGACCCCCGACATGTACACGCAGTACCTGGAGTGGATCTCCGACCTGAACAACGTGCCGCTGGAGAATTTCGCACCGTACCTCAGCCGCTTCGCCGACCAGACGGTCGTCGGAGAGCCTCCGGTAAAGGGCCAGGACATCTACGCGACACTGGATCCGGTCGTTCAGGCAGTCATCACTGACCAAAACGCCGACATCCCGACCCTGCTCAGCGGCGCCGCAACCGCCGCGCAGGACGCTCTGGACCGCTGAGGCCCAGAGCCCTCCCCGACGGGTGGTGCGGCGCGCCCGAACGCCGCACCACCCGCACTCACCCCGCAGTAACACCGACCCACCCCAACCGAGGACGCCATGCCCGCGACACGCGCGCGCCGCAGCCGGAACGTGACGGCCTTGCTGCTGGCCCTGCCCACGCTCGTCATCTTTGCCGTGTTCTCGTGGTGGCCGATCATCCTCGGCGCCACGATGAGCGTGCAGAAGACGAACTTCGTGGGGCCTGCCGAATGGGTGGGCCTCAGCAACTTCGAGTACGTCCTCACCGACCCCCAGCTCGGCCAGGCGGTGGTGAACACCCTCTGGTTCGTCACCCTCGCCATCCTCTTCGGCTTCCCCCTCCCCCTCGCGCTGGCCGTCATCATCTCCACCGTGCGAACCCGCTGGCGCGGCGTCTATGCCGCCCTCGCGTATTTCCCCGTCATCGTTCCCCCGGTCGTCGCGATCCTGCTCTGGAAGTACGCGTACGACCCATCCGCGCACGGTCTGTTCAACTCGCTGCTCGCGCCGCTCGGGATCGGACCGCTCCCCTGGCTGAACTCGCCGGGCCTTGCGATGCCGTCGATCGTGCTGCAGGCCACGTGGGCTGCAGCAGGCACGAGCGTCCTCGTTTATCTCGCCGCTCTCACCGCCGTGCGTCCCGAACTGTATGAGGCAGCGATCCTCGACGGCGCAGGTGTCTGGTCTCGGGTGTGGCACGTGACCCTGCCGCAGATTCGCACGATGCTCCTGATCCTCCTGCTGCTCCAGCTGGTCGGGGCATCCCAGGTGTTCACCGAGCCGTTCCTCATGACCTCGGGTGGTCCGCAGAACGCGACACTCACCGTTCTCCTTCTGATGTACCGCTACGCGTTCGGGGGTTCCGCCGACTACGGCGCGGCGACCGCACTGGGACTGCTCCTTGCGATCGTGTTGGCGATCCTGTCCGCGATCTACCTGCGCGTCACCCGGAGGTGGCAGTCATGAGCGATTCGGGCCTGATCACTGCCTCCGAGCTCCGCCAACCCCACCGCCGGATCACCCTGAGGATCGTCCACATCCTGGTGCTCATCGGGATCGCGATCGCGGGCGTGGGTCCGCTGCTGTGGCTCGTGGCGGCATCCCTCAACACCACCGGCGAAGTACTCAGCGACCCGATCGGCGTCTTCGTCCGGATGACGCAGTGGCACAACTATGTGGATGCCTTCCAGAACGTCGATACCGCGCGACTCCTGGTCAACACCCTCGCGATCGCTGCCGGCACGGCCCTGCTGACGGTGATCGTCGCCCTGAGCGCCGGATATGTCATCGCGATCCTGCGGCCACGGTGGGCGCCGGTACTCGCGGCCGGGGTCCTCGCGACGATCTTCCTTCCGGCTGTGGTCTCCCTCGTGCCGCTGTACCTGACCACCGTCGACATGTTCGGCACCGGCCTCTCTCTCCAGAACACCTTCTGGGCAGTGTGGCTGCCCGCCGGCGCCAACGCGTTCGCCGTGCTCCTGGTCACCGGGTACCTCCGCAGCCTCCCCCGCGAACTCATCGAAGCTGCATCCATCGACGGCGCCGGGCCCGTGCGCACACTGTGGTCGATCGTGCTGCCACTGTCGCGGCCGATCCTGGGCGTCGTGGCCTTGCTCGCAGCTATCGGGGCGTGGAAGGACTATCTCTGGCCCTCGCTCGTGCTGACCAACCCCTCGATGCGACCGATCTCAGTCGCCCTCCCGATCATCGAACGCTCGACCGACCTGGCTACCTTCTTCGCCGTTCTCGTGGTCGCCTCGATCGTTCCGATCGTGCTGTTCCTCATCTTCCAGAAGCCGCTGCTGGCCAGCGCAGGAGCGACAGCGGGGTTGAAGGACTGACAGACCCCGCGCGGCGGGCGCACGGTTCAGGGACGAAAGGCAGGAATGAACGTTCTCCGCGACGCGCTGCTGCTCGAGGCTCCGGCGACGGTCAGCGGTGCTCCGCTGTTCGTCCGGCGAGTCAGTGTGCCGAGTGACCGCGGGGCGCTCACCGGAGCAACGCTCGCGGTGACAGCCGAAGGTCTGGTCGAGCCCGCGATCGACGGTGTGGCGGTGGGGGATGCCGTGCTCAGCCCCGGCTGGACGGCGTATCACTCGCGGCTCCGGGTCATCGAGCACGACGTCACCGCACGGCTCGTGCCGGGCGGTGAGCACGAGCTCACGCTCCTCGCGGGAAACGGCTGGTACTGCGGACGACTGGGCTGGATGGGGGCGCGCGGCGTGTACGGCGACCGACCCCGGGTCGCCGCCCTGCTGACCATGACCTTCGCCGACGGGAGCGAGGTGATCATCCGCACCGATGAGTCCTGGCACGCCGTCTGCTCGCCGGTCGTCGCCGACGACCTCTACGACGGCCAGTATCTGGATCTGGCCCGCGAGCGCGGTGCGGAGCATCCGGTTCTCGTCTCTGCACTGGAGACGGGGCGCCTGGTCGCCGCTCACGGGCCCGCGATCGTGCGGCACGAGAGCGTGACGCCTGTCACCGTCACCCCCACGCCGACGGGAACCCTGTTCGACTTCGGGCAGAACCTCGTGGGCTGGCTGCGGCTGCGTGTGCACGGGCCGCGCGGGCACCGGCTCGTGCTGACCCATGCCGAGGTGCTCGATGGTGGGGAGCTCGCCCGCCGCCCGCTTCGGTCGGCCCGCGCCGAAGACACCATCATCCTCAGCGGCGGGGATGACGAGATCGAGCCCACCCTCACCTTCCACGGCTTCCGCTACGCGCACATCGAGGGGTGGGCAGAAGTCACCGGTACCGTCGAGGCCGTCGTCGTCGGCAGCGACCTCCCCCGCACCGGCACGTTCGCGTGCTCGGATGCCGACCTCACCCGCTTTCACCGCAACGTCGTCTGGAGCCTGCGCGGCAACACCGTCGGCATCCCCACCGACTGCCCGCAGCGCGATGAGCGCCTGGGGTGGACGGGCGACATCGCCGTCTTCGCACCCGCAGCCTGCTACCTGTTCGAGATGACCGGGTTCCTGCGAGATTGGCTCGCTGATCTTCGCGCAGAACAGCAGGCGAACGACGGGCGGGTGCCCTACGTCGTGCCCGACGCCCTGCCCGGCTGGGCCGTCATCTCGGGTGAAGAACCGGAGTCGGTGGCGATCTGGAGCGATGCTGCGGTCTGGGTGCCGTGGGCGGTATGGGAGGCCAGCGGCGAGCTCGCGGTGCTGGCCGAGAGCTACCCGAGCATGTGCGCGCACCTCGACCGAGTCAGGTCGCGGCTTTCGCCGCGCGGGGTCTGGGAAGGCGACTTCCAGTTCGGCGACTGGCTCGACCCGACAGCTCCCCCCGAGAACCCGATCCAGGCCGTGTCCGATCCCGGAGTCATCGCCACCGAGGCGCTGCACCGCAGCATCCTGCTCACCGCCCGCACTGCCGACGCGCTGGGTCGGGGTGAGGAAGCCGAGGCCTGGCGCGCTGAGGCGGCACGGCTACGCCGGGCATTCGCGGATGCCTACCTCGATGCCGACTGTCGCATCCTGTCCGATGCCCCGGCCGTCTACGCCCTCGGGATCGTCAGCGGCATCCTCGAGGGGGACGCGGCGCAGGCCGCGGGCGACCGGCTCGCTGAGCTCGTGCGTGCCGCCGGTCACCGCGTGATTGCGGGCTTCGCGGGTGCGCCGTACCTGTGCGATGCGCTGACCCGTACTGGTCACCTCGACGATGCCTACGCACTGCTGCTCGGGCGGGACGAACCGTCGTGGCTCAGCCCTCTCGCCCGTGGGGCGACCACGGTGTGGGAGCGCTGGGACTCGCTGCGCGCCGACGGCACCGTGAATCCCGGCGAGATGACGAGCTTCAACCACTACGCGCTGGGGGCGGTCGCCGACTGGATGCATCGCACGGTGGTGGGTATCTCCCCGGCAGCTCCCGGCTATGCGCGGGTGCGCATCGACCCCCGGCCCGGCGGTGTTCTCACCTGGGCACGGGGGTCGGTGATGACACCGCACGGGCTCGTCGCGGCGCACTGGCAGCAGGATGCCGCGGGCAGCGTCAGAGTCACCTACTGCGCTCCCGACGAGGTCGAGGTCGAACTCGGTCCCGCGGCTACCGGGGCACAGCGTGTCGATGCGTCAACATTCGCTGGCATCGTTGCTGCTGACGCCGCACTCGTGTAGCTCGCAGCGTCAGGTGAGCTGGGCCACAACCGAACCGGCATCCAGGAACACGCGCTCGCCCACGACCCTGCCGGCGTCATCGAAACTCACGACAGCCACCATCTCCAGCGCCATGGTGCGGCCGCTCGGCGCAAACCCGGCGTACTCGCCATCGTGTGTCCCGTCGAAGCGCACCAGGATGGCGCCGGTGTCACCTTCCTGTCCGAGAGGGGTGATCGTGGCACGCAAGTCACTGAACCCCGCGAACAGGGCCTCCTCGCGCACGCGAAGAGCCGCGAGTCCCTGTTGTGGCCCCGTGAGAACGGAGTCGTAGTCCGCAGGCTCGGCCCACAACGCGACGACAGCGTCCGGGTCGTGGGTGTTGACGGCTTTGGCGGCTCGCACAGCGAAGTCGTGGATGTACATCGGGATCTCCTTCGATCTCAGGGGGTGGTGGGACGAACTGAACGCTCGGCGAGGTTGATTGCCACGCGCTCGGGAAGACGGGGGGCAAGCCACGAGACGAGTGCGTTGCCGCGACCGTCGACGACAGAGGGGCGCCCTGCCCGCAGGGCACGCAGGGCGGTGTCGACAACCTGCTCGGGCGTACGGCGGCTACCGACGGATGCCGCGTCGCCGGCGGTGTCGAAGAAAGCGGTGTCGGTGGCGCCCGGGCATACCGCCAGCACGTCGACCCCGGTTCCGCGCACCTCCCGCCACAGGGCACGGGTGAAGGTGAGGACGTAGGCCTTGGATGCCGAGTAGACAGCCATGTGCGGCACAGGCTGGAAGCCCGCGGTGCTGGCAACGTTGACGATCGCGCCGCGTCCGCGCTCGATCATCGGCGGCAGCAGCAGCGCAGTGAGGGTCGTGAGGGCCGTGACATTCACCGCGATCTGGGTCGTCGCAGCGGCCAGGGGTGCCGTCCCGAGATCACCATGGATTCCCAAGCCAGCGTTGTTGATCAGCGCGTCCACCGCGATGCCCCGCTCCGCCACCTTCTCGGCGAGGGCGCGACCGGCATCAGGTCCGTCCAGATCGTGAGCGATGACGCTCACACGCACGCTGTGGCGCCGCTCGAGGTCACCTGCCAGCTGCATCAGCACGCCCTCGCGACGCGCGACCAGCACGAGGTCTCCGCCCGCGGCGGCAATGCGCTGGGCAAAGGCACGACCGATACCCGACGAGGCGCCTGTGATCAGTGTCGTCGATCCCGACTCGAGAGTACGCATCATTCTCCTTATTAAACCGACTGGCCGGTCTATTATGATGCGACTATAGTGCAGGAGTGGCAACGCGTCTAGCAGAGGGTGAGAAGGCGCCGGCGGCACGGCGTGCCGGACGACCCCCGGGCCCGACGGCTCAGGGGGAGGCATCCCGCGCGCAGCTGATCGACGCGGCTGCTGCAGTGTTCGCTCGGCTCGGCTACGACCGGGCACGCATGTCCGACATCGTGCAGGCGAGCGGCCTATCCAAGGGCGCGGTGTACTTCTACTTCGACAGCAAGGAGTCGCTCGCTGTCGCTGTCCTGGCTTCTCGGCAGGAGAAGTGGATCACCGGCGTCGCCCAGATCCTTGACGCAGCGCAACCCGGCCTCCCCCGGCTGCGCGCCCTCCTTCCGGCGATGCTGACGCTGCATCGGCAGGACCCCGACGCCTGGGTCATCTCACGCCTCAGCCAGACCCTTGCCGAAGACGACGCCACCCGCGAGGTGGCAACGGCGAGCATGCGGCGGTGGATTGATCTGGTCGCGGAAGTGATTTCGAGCGCTGACCCACCCGCGGGGGTGGACCCGAAAGACCTTGCCCGCGTCGTCGTCGGAGCGTTCGACGGCCTGAAGGCCCTCATCAACATCGTGGGCGAGGATGCGGCATCCGTTCAGGAGGAGCTTGCTCGCGCAGGCGCGCTCCTGGAACGCATGCTGATCGCGACGATCTCACGCTGAGCCGCGCGGGGTCTAGCGCGGCAGCGGACCGAACGCAGGATGATCGGCCTTCACGCCGCGTCCAGTCGACTCGACCGGCGCTGATCCTGCAATCGGTCCGCCCCGCGCGGCGCGACTCAGTGGAAGAAGTGGCGCTCGCGCGTGAAGAACATCGTGACGCCCGCGTCGCGCGCGGCCTTCACGACCTCCTCATCGCGGACTGACCCTCCCGGCTGCACGATCGCCGACACCCCGGCATCGATGAGCACCTGCGGTCCGTCGGCGAACGGGAAGAAGGCATCGGATGCGGCGACCGCACCCTGCACGCGATCCCCGGCGCGCTCGACCGCGAGGCGGCACGAGTCGACCCGGTTCACCTGGCCCATGCCGATACCGACCGTCGCCGAATCCTTCGCGAGAACGATCGCGTTGGACTTCACGGCACGGCAGGTCTTCCACGCGAAGATGAGGTTCGTCATCGCGTCGGCATCCGGACGTTCACCCGAGACGAGCTCCCAATCGGTGGCGACGGACTCGATGTCGTCGGGGAAACGGTCGGCATCCTGCAGAAGGAGCCCGCCCGAGATGAGCCGCACATCCATCGGCTCCTGCTTCCAGTCATCGGGAAGCTTCAGCACGCGCAGGTTGTTCTTGAGGCGGAAGACCTCCAGAGCCTCCGGCTCGAAGTCCGGCGCGACGATCACCTCGGTGAAGATGTCGCGAAGGTTCTCGGCCATCTTCAGGGTCACCTTGCGGTTGGCGGCGATCACGCCACCGAAGGCAGAGACCGGGTCGCAGGCGTGGGCGCGCAGGTGTGCGCTGGCGATCGGGTCCAGCGCGTTCGGCGCCGACACCGCGATGCCGCAGGGGTTCGCGTGCTTGATGATCGCCACGGCGGGCTTGACCAGGTCGAAAGCGGCACGCAGGGCCGCGTCAGCATCGACGTAGTTGTTGTACGACATCTCCTTGCCCTGCAGCTGGGTCGCCTGGGCGATACCGTGGCCACCCGTGCGGGTGTAGATCGCGGCGCGCTGGTGCATGTTCTCGCCGTAACGCAGGGTCGACATCCGCTCGGCGCGAATCGTCAGATGCGAGGGAAGCTCGACATCCTCGCCCAGCGTCTCGTCAGCGAACCAGGTGGCGACTGCCCGGTCGTACTCGGCGGTGTGCGCGAAGGCGCGCGCGGCGAGCTCGCGACGCTGGGCGAGAGAGGTGCCGCCCGCGCGGATGGCTTCGATCACCGAACCGTAGGACTCCGGCGAGACAACGATGGCGACGTTCGCGTAGTTCTTCGCCGACGCCCGAACCATAGCGGGACCGCCGATGTCGATCTGCTCGACGACATCGTCGCCCTGCGCGCCAGAGGCGACAGTCTCGACGAAGGGGTAGAGGTTCACCACGACCAGTTCGAAGGGCTGGATGCCGAGATCGGCGAGCTGGTTCTCGTGGTGCGCGAGGCGAAGGTCAGCAAGAAGCCCCGCGTGCACGGCGGGGTGCAGAGTCTTGACGCGCCCATCAAGCGACTCGGGGAAGCCCGTCACGGCGGCGACATCGGTGACGGCGAAACCGGCATCCCGGATGGTTGCAGCCGTCGACCCCGTCGAGACGATCTCGGCACCTGCCTCGGCAAGCGCCGCGGCGAGGTTCAGGAGATCGGTCTTGTCGCTGACCGAGACCAGCGCCCGCCGGACGGGTACGACGTCGCGGTCGCGGTACAGGGACGGGTCGTGACTAGGGCCTGCCATCGGGTCTCCTTGCTGTCGGGTAGTCATCGGCCGCGCGTGCTGCGTCGTCGCGGACCTGGCCAGAGGAAAAGTCAGGGGGATGAGAGGTCGATCTCGCCCGTTGCGATGCGCCTCACGACGTCGATCAGGAGTCGGCGTTCGACCGGCTTGATCCTCTCATGAAGGCTCGCCTCGTCGTCGCCGGGAAGCACCGCGATGCGCTCCTGCGCGAGGATGGGTCCGGTATCGACCCCGGCGTCGACGACGATGACACTCGCACCGGTTTGGGAGGCCCCGGCAGCCAGCGCGTCTCGGACGCCGTGGGCACCGGGGAACTCGGGAAGATACGCCGGGTGGGTGTTGATGATCCGCGGCGCCCAGGGTTTGAGGACCGGCGCCGGGAGCAACCGCATCAGGCCGCTGAGAACGATTAGGTCGGGCTGCCACACGGCGAGCTGGTCGCGAAGCGCCTCACCCCAGGCCTCCCGGCTCGCATACTCGGCGTAGGGAACGAAGAACCACGGGATGCCGAAGGCTTCGGCGTGCGCGAGGCCCTCGGCTTCGCGGTCGGCACCGACGACGACGATCCGCGCCGGATAGTCGGGCTCGTTCGCCGCTTCGAGCAGCGCCCGAAGGTTGGATCCGGCGCCGGAGATGAGAACGGCGACGGTGAGCACCGACTCAGTCTACCGAGGGCTCCAGGAGCGCCGTGGGCACTGCCTCGATGGCGCCATCCTCACGGGCTCGGCGTCGGGGCGAGAGCAACAGGATGCCGGCACCGACGCCGACCTCGATGCCGATGGCCAGCGCAACGGGGCCGGGCTCCGGTCCCAGCTGCGCGAGCGTCCCCGGCCCGAGCGATCCGGAAGCGAGCGCGGCCAGCAGCGCGGCTGAACCAGCCGCGACAACCGCGATCCCGAGCGTCACGACGATACGGGCGGGAATGCGCTCGGCATCCGCGGCGAAGAACGACCGGGCAACCCACCCGGCGAAGGCACCGACCGCGACGGGCAGGAGCGCGAGCAGCAGCAGCCACGGCGAGGTCGACTCGGGGAGGGCACCCATGAGCGGCAGACCGGGCAGGACGCCGGTTGTGGTTCCGGATGCCGCCACTGTCGACCCCGCCCCGAGAGAAACACCGGGGCCGGCGACGAACGCCAGGGCCCACACGACGAGCGTGGGAAGGTAGAGAAGCTGACCGAGGGTCAGCAGCACCGCGCCCAGGACGTCAACATGGGACGCCTCGTAGAGGCCGACGATCTGCGAGCCACGCGCGAAGATCGCGACAGCGGTGACGAGCGCCGCGACGCCGACGAGGCCGACGACGGCGATCGCCCCCGCGCGCGCGATGACCGTCGGGGTGAGTGCCCAGTCCTCGGGCAGGTCTTCGGTCCGTTCCCGCAGCGCCGCAATGACGCCACGGTCGGCATCCTGCCATTCGCCGACGAGAGCGCCGAGCAGCGCGGGGATGCCGAAGATGAGGGCCGGAAAGAGGATCGCTTCCGTGAGCGAGGTGTTCGCGACGGGGTTACCCGCGGTCAGCGCGACACCAGTGGCTGCAGCGGCGAAGACCGCGGTCCCCGCGAGCGCGCCGGTGAACGCCGCTCCCGAGCGCGACGCACGGCGACCGGAGCGTGCCGCCGAGATGGCAGTGAACCCCGCGAAGCCCAGCGGGGCGAGCGAGAGCACGAAGGATGCTGCGCCTGGATCGATGCCGGCAGTTGCCAGGTAGTCGGCGGGAAGCGTGATCTCTAGCGGGACGATGTGCCCCAGTTGCCAGACGCTCGCGGCCGTGGGCCAGAGCGCGTCCCACGGCGCGAGGCCACCGAACTCCACGACCCACAGCAGCGTCGCTGGTGCGAGCACGACGACGAGGCCCGCGGCGACGGTGACGAGCGCGTCGAAGGCCGCGAGAAGGAAGACGATGACCCGGTTCATGCGGGTTCGACCTTACCCATCGCCAGGCCGCTGACCGGTCGACTCACCGGGCGCTGCGCCACGCTCCCGATTTCGGAACTGAGCCCTGGAACAGTTCGCTGATCGTTGCCATCGTGAAACCACGATCGAGAAGCCCGTCGCAGATGGCTCCGACGGTGCGCGCCGTGTTCCCGTGGATGTCGTGCTGCAGCACGATAGAGCCAGGCTTCGATCGTGTCACGACCCGCTCGACCAGGACGTCGTCGGCCGGGCCTTCCCAGTCCTCGGTGTCGACATCCCAGAGGATCGCGGGCATCTGCGCGACCGCGAGCACCCGCGCGTTGTAGTCGCCATAGGGGGGTCGGAACATCGTGATCTTCTGGCCGGATGCCGCCTCGAGCGCGGCTGTCGTGTCGCGCAACTGGGATGCGATCTGCCCATCAGTCAGCTTCGTGAGCGACGGATGGTTCCAACTGTGGTTTCCGATGAGGTGTCCCTCGGCCACCATCCGCTGCAGGGTGGTGGCGTACTTGTTGGCCTTCTCACCCATCGCGAAGAACGTCGCACTGGCTCGGTGCGCCGCGAGGGCATCCAGCATGCTCGCAGTGAGATCGCTCGGACCGTCGTCGTAGGTGAGCGCCACACAGGGTGTCAGCGAACAGTCGACGGGCACGTCCCCGGGGCGCGTCACACTCGGCCCCGAGTATGGCTGACCGGCCGAGGCGAGCAGGCGTCGTCCGAAGTCGGTGAGCAGGGGCTCAGCGACCGCCGCAGGCACGAGGACCGTACGTGCAGCATCGGTCGGCGGGATGCCGAGCGCCGCGAGCCCATCGGTGGTGAAGCCAGCGGGGATCGTGAACTGCATGCCTCCCGCAGCCGCGGGGATCGTCGTCGCGAAGGCCCCAGCGAGGCGCTCCGCTGCCGACGGGTCGGCCACGGGAGCCAGCGAGAGGGAGCCAGCGGCACGGCGCAAGCCGTCAACAACCTCCGCAGCGAGCGTTCCGACGGCCTCCGGCGTCCACAGCTGGGATCCGGACGCCACATCGCCCACTGCCGCGTCACCGAAGAGGGTCTCGGCGGTGTCGGCTGTGACGGCATCCGCGTTCGACATCACCGTGCGTAGTCGCTCACCGAACAGGGTTCCCGCCGCCCACACGACATCACACACGACGGTAGCTGCACCGCCGCCTACGACGGGCCCGGCCACAGCTGGATCCACCAGCAACTGTGCGGCCGGGGTCGTGGTGGAGCCGGGAGTGCAGGTCCGGTCGTTCAAGCCTGCACCGACGTCTCCGGCCTGAGGCCGATATGTCGCGCCGGTCGCGTCTTGCCGGGCGGCGATGGCGGCACGGATGTAGCCCTTCACCGCGTCATTGAAGGCGGGGACCTGCGGCAGAAGCAGGTAGCGGGCCTGGATGCCGATACCGTCCTGGCGGATGCGCTCGGGTGAAACGTTGGATGCGAGCGGCTGCCCGGGTTCCGCGCTCAGCGGCGGCGTCTCGCCCGCTATGACGGTCAGACTCGTCGTCGGCCACGCCGGCGGGTTCCAGTTCTCGTCGACGGCCGGGGCGCAGCCGGAGGCGACGACGGATGCCGCTACGACAACGGCCGCGACGGCCAGGGCACGCGCAGAACGCGGGGCCGAGGGGCTCACGGCTGCACCCCCTCGACCACCGACGCCATCGCCGCGCGGTAGCGCTCGAGGTCGTCGCTCGAGGCGACGAAGACGACGGAACCGCCCGCGACCGGCCCCACCGCAGCGACCAGGTCAGGCACGGCAGTCGCGCCCGCCTCGCTCGACCCCGACGGGGACCCGTGCGCGACGGTCAGCCCCGATGCCAAGGTCTCGACCATGGGAGCTGCCACGCCGGCATCCGTCGCTGCCTGGGTGGCGTCGGCGGCGCTGAGTGAGGCATCCACGATCAGCCCGCGGTCGGGTGTCACGATGCGCGCGTGCGAGTCATCCGGTCGGGTGATCAGCCAGCCCTCGGGCACGATGACGGTCACGGGAGCCGATTCCGGACCGAGCACGAGGGGCTCTGCCGCGGTTGCCACCCGGGTCTGCAGGTTCGCGATGGCCGGCGGCACCGTGATGACTCCGATCACCGTGACGAAGGCCAGCAGTCCGACCCCTCCGATCGCCGCCAGCGTCCAGACCCACCAGGGGGTGGGGCGATGTCGCGACGATGCGATGGTGCGGCGCGTCAATGTGTCTTGCGCAGTGTCGTTCATGCTGGCTCCGGGCGCACGGACGGCGCTGAACGTATTGTGCCGTGCTTAGAGGTCCGAAACCTGACGGCAGGGCCGGAAAAACTCGTTGATCGCGGCGGATTCTCAGCCTGCGTCGCGCGGAGCGCGGGGCCTTATGCGGGATCGAGCACGAAGACAGCGATGAGCCGGTCGGTCTTCTTCTGGTACTCGGCGTAGTCGGGCCACACCTCGACGGCACGCTCCCACCACTGGTCGCGCTCTTCACCCTCGACTTCGCGCGCGAGGTAATCACGCTTGGTGGCGCCATC
The DNA here is from genome assembly GCF_040687115.1 of Microbacterium sp. NPDC076895. NCBI lineage: Bacteria > Bacillati > Actinomycetota > Actinomycetes > Micrococcales > Microbacteriaceae > Microbacterium > Microbacterium sp. NPDC076895. The sequence continues at coordinate 133,196 of NZ_JBFBMQ010000003.1, read as the reverse complement.
CTGCAATTCGACTGTCGCGTTCTTGCGCATGTTGCCCGCCCACTTGGGTTCGTCGGGCGCGCCGCCCTTCGAGGCGATCACGGCATAGCTTCCGCCGTGTTCGACGCGCATGAGGGCGGTCTTGCGTAGCCCTCCGGTCTTCGCGCCGAGCGTCGTCAGGACGATGACGGGCTTGCCTCGCAGCACCGATCCCTCGGCGCCGCCGGTGGCTTCGTAGGTCTCGGCCTGGGTGCGGGCCCACTCCGATGTGGACGGCTTGTACTCTCCGGTCAGTGGCATGCCCTCAGGCTAACGCCCGCGCGTGTCCGCGCGCAGCCACACGCGAGACCGCGCACTGACGGCGAAACACCCTCCGCGCACCGAGACACCCTCTGTCGCGCGGTGTCTCGCGCGACAGAGGGTGTCTCGGTGAGTGAGCGTCAGAGCTGCTCGATGATCTCGCGCATCAGGGCGGCGGTCTCGGACGGCGTCTTGCCGACCTTCACGCCCGCAGCCTCGAGGGCTTCCTTCTTGGCCTGGGCCGTGCCCGCAGAGCCTGACACGATCGCGCCGGCGTGGCCCATGGTCTTGCCCTCGGGAGCCGTGAAGCCTGCGACGTAGCCGACGACCGGCTTGGTCACGTTCGCCTGGATGAAGGCAGCGGCGCGCTCTTCGGCGTCGCCACCGATCTCGCCGATCATGACGATCGCCTTGGTCTCGGGGTCGGCTTCGAACGCGGCGAGCGCGTCGATGTGGGTGGTCCCGATGATCGGGTCACCGCCGATGCCGATCGCGGTCGAGAAGCCGAGGTCGCGCAGCTCGAACATCATCTGGTACGTGAGAGTTCCCGACTTCGAGACGAGGCCGATGGGGCCCTTGCCGGTGATGTTGGCGGGGGTGATCCCCACAAGCGACTCACCGGGGGTGATGATGCCGGGGCAGTTCGGGCCGATGATGCGCGTCTTGTTGCCCTTGGACTGCGTGTAGGCCCAGGCCTCGGCGGTGTCACCGACGGGAACGCCTTCGGTGATCACCACGAGCAGCGGGATCTCGGCGTCGATGGCCTCGATCATGGCATCCTTCGTGAAAGCGGGAGGCACGAAGGCGATCGACACGTCGGCGCCGGTCTTCTCCATAGCTTCGGCGACGGATGCGAAAACGGGCAGCTCGACGGCGTTGCCGTCCTTGTCGGTGTGCGAGACGGTCGTCCCGGCCTTGCGGGCGTTCACCCCGCCGACGACCTGGGTGCCGGCCTTGAGCATGAGAGCGGTGTGCTTCGTGCCCTCACCGCCGGTGATGCCCTGGACGATGACCTTGGAGTCCTTGTTGAGGTAGATCGACATGTCAGAAGTCCTTATCCGGTTTCGCGATCAGGCGGCGGCCAGCTCGGCTGCCTTGTCAGCGCCCTCGTCCATACCGGCGGCGAGGGTGACCAGCGGGTGGTTCGCGGCGGCGAGGATCGCGCGACCCTCTTCCACCTGGTTGCCATCGAGGCGCACCACGAGCGGCTTGGTGGCGGTGTCTCCGAGGATCTCGAGAGCCTTGACGATGCCGTCGGCAACCGCAACGCACGAGGTGATGCCGCCGAAGACGTTGACGAACACGCTCTTGACCTGCGGGTCGCCGAGGATGACATCCAGGCCAGCGGCCATGACCGTCGCCGAGGCGCCACCGCCGATGTCGAGGAAGTTCGCGGGCTTGACCCCGCCGTGGTTCTCGCCGGCGTAGGCGACGACGTCGAGAGTCGACATGACCAGGCCCGCGCCGTTGCCGATGATGCCCACTTCGCCGTCAAGCTTGACGTAGTTCAGGCCCGACTCCTTCGCCTTGGCCTCGAGCGGGTCGGCAGCACCCTTGTCTTCGAGCTCTTCGTGCTCGGGGTGGCGCACCTCGCTCGCGTTGTCGTCGAGCGTGACCTTGCCGTCGAGAGCAATGATGTTGCCGTTGCCATCGAGGATCAGCGGGTTGACCTCGACGAGGGTTGCGCCCTCGCCGGTGTAGACGTCGTAGAGCTTGACGAAGGCATCCGCGACCTTGTCGACCAGCTCAGCTGGGAACTTCGCAGCGGTAGCGATCTCGACAGCCTTGTCTTTGTCGATACCGGTCAGCGGGTTCACCTCGACGCGGGCCAGCGCCTCGGGCTTCTCGACGGCGAGCTGCTCGATCTCCATGCCGCCTTCGACGGAGCACAGCGACAGGTACGAACGGTTGGAGCGGTCAAGCAGCACGGAGAAGTAGAACTCCTGCTCGATGGATGCGCCGGCGGCGACCATGACGCGCTGCACGACGTGACCCTTGATGTCGAGGCCCAGAATGGCCTTCGCAGCCTCGTACGCCTCGTCGGCGTTCTTCGCGACCTTCACGCCGCCGGCCTTGCCGCGGCCTCCAGTCTTGACCTGAGCCTTGACGACGACGACACCGCCGATCTTCTCCGCAGCCGCCTTCGCCTCCTCAGGAGTGTCGGCGATGATGCCGGGGAGCACCGGCACCCCGTATTTCTCGAATAGGTCTCGTGCCTGGTACTCGTACAGATCCACGCTGGTGTCCTCCGCTGCGGCGTCGGGTGGGTGAGGGAATGTCTCGATGTCGAGATAGTTCGACCAAGTAGTCAGCCTACTACCCGGCACTGAACGGTTCCGAACGCGTATACCCCGCTGGGCCCAGAGGGACGTCCGGCTGTGATACTTCGGCGCAGGCCCTCCGTCGTATCGACTGGTGCTCTCCAGAGGCGACCGGGGAGGTTGAGGTTCTTGCGGCGGTAGGCTCACGGCATGTCCGACACCACCGCCGCCACGTCGTCGTCGCGGACCGCGGTCGTCGCCGTCGCGCTCGACCTGTTCGATCGGAACGGCTTCGACGCGACATCCGTTGAGCAGATCGCCCAGGCTGCCGGCAGCTCCCGATCAACCTTCTTCCGTCAGTTCGGCGGTAAGGACGACGTCGTGTTCGCCGATCACGAGCTCCTTCTCGCGCGACTGCGTGAGAACCTGTCGCAGCCTCACGAGAACCCCTGGGTCGCGGTGTGCGATGCGGCAGTCACCGTGTTCGAACACTTCGCCGCCGACCCCGAGCTGGCGCGGCGACGCTACTCCGTGGTGCGGAAGGTTCCTGCGCTGCGCGAGCGCGAGATCGTCACGGTGTTCCGCTACGAGCGACTCTTCGATGAGTACCTCCGCGGCGCACTCCCGGGACTTGATCCGATCGATGCGGTCGGCTTCGCGGCATCCGTCGCTGCCGTTCACAACCACGTGCTGCGCCAACTACTGCGCGACCGGGAACCCGTGCCCGTGTCGGTGTTGCGGGCCGCCCTCGATGACCTCATGCGCAAGTTCGGCGTTCACCCCGACCCCCAGCATCCCGATCCCGACGACGTCGTGGTTGCTGTATTCCCCAAGCGGATGCCGCTGGCCGAGGTCACTCGTCGCCTGCGCACCTCGCTCGACCTCTGACCGGGGCGCGCCGGATGCCGGGGCGCGCCGGATGCCGGGGTGGCAGACTGACGGCATGGCGGCACACGCAACGGTCGTGGGCAGCGGACCGAACGGACTGACCGCCGCGGCGACACTCGCGCGGGCGGGACTGCGGGTGCGGGTCCTCGAAGCAGCCGACACGATCGGCGGTGGACTGCGAACCGAAGCGCTGACCCTCCCCGGATTTCGTCACGACGTCTGCTCGGCCGTGCACCCCGCTGCGCTGACCTCTCCGGTGTTCCGGGCGCTCGGGCTGGATCGGGACGTGTCGTGGTTGATCCCTGAGGCATCCTTTGCGCATCCGCTCGATCGGGGGCCCGCGGCCATCGCCTGGCGCGACATCGACCGCACAGCACACGACCTCGGCCCCGATGGACGCGCCTGGCTCGCGACGATGCGGCCGCTCGCACGCCACATCGACGAGCTCGTGTCATTCACGGGCGACCAGCTGATACGGATGCCGCGGCATCCGGTCACGGCGGCGCGCTACAGCTTCCGTGTGCTCGAGCAGGGCACGCGCCTCGCCGCTCGGAGTTTCCGTACGCCGCGAGCTGCGGCACTGCTGGCAGGAGCCATGGCTCACGCGAACACCTGGATGCCGTCCCTGGCGTCGGCAGCAGCGGGTCTGTTGCTCACGGCGCAGGCCCACGCCGGCGGGTGGCCCGTTCCGGGCGGAGGCGCCCAGACGATCGCCGAGGCCCTCGCCGCCGACATCCGCGCACACGGCGGCGTGATCGAGACCGGCACGCGCGTCACCTCCCTCGACGACCTGGACTGGGGCGATCCGGCGGCGGGTGATCTGCTGATTCTCGACACCTCTCCGCGGCTGCTTCTGACGGCATCCGCGTTGCCGACCGCGTACGCGAGGGCAGTCAGTCATTACCGGTACGGACCCGGCGTCATGAAGGTGGATGTCGCACTTGCGGGGCCCGTCCCCTGGCGCGACCCGGACGTGGGTCGCGCGCCGACGGTGCACCTGGGCGGGACTCGCGAGGAGATCATCGCCGCCGAACAGGATGTCGCACGCGGCCGGATCCCCGCGAACCCCTACGTGCTCGCGGTGCAGCCATCGGTGATCGACCCGACCCGCGCTCCCGCGGGCAAGGCCGTGCTGTGGGCGTACACGCACGTTCCGCTCGGATCGACGACGGATGCCACGGCTGCCGTTCTCGCACAGGTCGAGCGCTTCGCGCCGGGCGTGCGGGATCTGATCCTCGCGGTGCACTCGACGACAGCGGCGGCCCGCGTGCGAACCAACCCTACGGAGATCGGGGGCGACATCTCCGGGGGCGCATTCACGATGACGCAGGCAATCCGCAGACCCGTCGTTTCGCGGCATCCGTGGCGAACACCGTTGCCGGGTGTGTATCTCGCGTCGGCTTCGACTCCGCCCGGGCCCGGCGTCCACGGGATGAGCGGGTGGCACGCCGCGCGCGCGGCGCTCAGTGACGGGGCTGGCGTGCCGATCACGCTCGATGACGTGTTCGGCGACGCATAGCCGACGCGTCGCACTGCCCCAAGCGTGGCGGTGCCGTCAAGACCGTGCCCGCTGGCGCATTCAACAGCTACGGTCGTGCCATGGGATTGTTCGGCTTCGGCTCGTCCAAAGACAGCAACAGGGCGCTTGCGGTACCGGATGACGGCATCGTGCCGCCCCGCAAGCTCTGGGGCGACAAGTTCGGTGTGCTCGCGACGCGAGGCCTGCAGATCATCGTGGTGGTCGCCCTGGCGGCAGGTGTCATCGGGGGACTTCAGCAGATCACGCTCGTGGTCATCCCGGTGCTGCTCGCGTTGATCTTCGCGTCAGCGTTCGCTCCGGTGATGAGTTGGATGCGCCGTCGCGGCGTTCCCTCGATCCTCGCGACCCTCATCGCCCTTCTTGCCATCGTGCTGATTCTCGGGGGCATCGGCTGGCTCATCGTCTGGGCGGTGCGCGACCAGTGGGATTCGCTCTATAGCCAGGCCGAAGCCGGCGCGCAGCAGCTCTGGCAGTGGGTACAGTCGCTGCCGTTCGGAATCGACCAGCAGCAGATCGACCAGTGGATCGCCTCGATTCAGGACTTCATTACGAGCGCGCAGTTCGGCTCTGGCGCGATCGCCGGCGTGAGTATCGTCGCGAACTTCGCGACGGGCTTCGTGCTGCTGGTCGTCGTGCTGTTCTTCTTCCTGAAGGACGGCCCGAGGATGTGGGAGTTCCTGCTGCGCCCCTTCCGCGGCTCGGCCGAAGCCCGCGCGCGCCGCATCGGCGACAAGACGGTAACAACCCTCGGCGCGTACGTGCGCGGCACGGCATCGGTAGCCTTCGTCGACGCGGTCGGAATCGGCATCGGCCTCTGGATTCTCGGCGTCCCGCTCGCCCTCCCCCTGGCCGTCCTCGTGTTCCTCCTGGCCTTCATTCCGATCGTCGGGGCGACCCTGGCCGGCATCCTCGCGGCGCTGGTCGCGCTGGTCTCGAACGGACTGGTGAACGCCCTGTTCGTCGTGGGAGTCGTGGTGCTGGTCAACCAGCTCGAGGGCAACTTCCTGCAACCGGTGCTGATGGGCCGCTCGATGAAGCTGCACTCGTTCGTCATCCTGATCGCCCTGACGGTCGGCACGGTACTCGGCGGTATCGTCGGCGCGGTGCTCGCGGTGCCGATCACGGCGGTGGCGTGGGGCATCGTGCAGGTCTGGGACGGACCCAACACGCCAGCCCGGTGGGCACGGCGCAAGAGCACCGAATCGGCACCGTCCTGACGCCGGGGCTCGACAGCGACCCCCAACAGACAGGATGCTGACCGCATGCCCTACGCGATCCCCGAGCCGATGCTCGCGAAGTCCGTCGACAGCATCCCCGCCCCCGACGCCGTAGCGGGTGGCCTGAGCTTCGAACCGAAGTGGGACGGCTTCCGCGCGCTCATCTCGTGGGACGGGACGGATGTCGAGATCGGCAGCCGCGGCGCGAAACCGCTCACGCGCTACTTTCCCGAGCTCGTCGAGGCGTTCGCGCGGCTCCTGCCCGAGCCGTGCCTGCTCGACGGCGAGATCGTCATCGCGCTGGGCGAGTCCGGCTCGCAGCGCTTGGACTGGGACGCGCTGACGCAGCGCATCCACCCCGCCGAGTCCAGGGTGCGGATGCTGAGCGAGCAGACCCCGGCGATGTTCATCGCGTTCGACATCCTGGCTCGCGGCGAGCGCGATCTTGCCAGCGAGCCGTTCGCCTCCCGGAGGGCGGAGCTCCTCGACCTGCTGCAAGCCGTGCCGCATCCGGTGCACATCACGCGCACGACAGACGACCCTGACCGGGCCGCCCGCTGGCTCGATGAATTCGAGGGGGCGGGCCTCGACGGCGTTGTCGCGAAGCCGCTCGCACAGCCCTATGCGCCGGGCAAGCGCACGATGTTCAAGATCAAGCACGCACGCACGGCGGATGTCGTTGCCCTCGGATACCGCGTGCACAAGAGCGGTACCGGCGTCGGTTCACTCCTCGTGGGCCTCTACACCGACGACGGTCGGCTCGTCCAGGTCGGCGGGGTCGCAGCGTGGTCAGACAAACGCCGGCTCGAGCTGGTCGACGAGCTTGAGCCGTTCGTCGAACGCGACGAGTCCGGCGCCGCGGTGACCGGTGAGGGCGAGCGCTCTCGCTTCGCTTCGGGCAAGGACGTGTCGTTTGTACAGCTGCGCCCCGAGCTGGTGCTCGAGGTGCGCTACGACCAGCTCGAGAAGTGGCGATTCCGCCACACGGTGCAGTTCGTGCGGTGGCGCGAAGATCGTGATCCCCGCTCGTGCACCTATGAGCAGCTGGAGACTGTCAACGCGTACGACGTGGGCGCGGTGCTCGAAAGCTGACAGTCAGCGGGTCAGTTTGCCGACTGGCGGGGTGAACTCGACGACAGGTATGGTCACCTCTCCCCCGTTCAGCTTGTCCATCGCCCCCTTCAGGTGTTCCCAGGTATCCGGGTGCACGCGGGCGTAGCGGGCGAGGACCGCTGCAGCATCGGCTTCGGGCAGGATGCGGGACGTCGCGGGTACGCCCTTCGAGCGACCGACCCAGAGCCGGGCGGCGGGGTTGGCGTGGAGGTTCTTCAGCCACTGCGCGCGAGAGCCGTGGCCGGAAGCGACACGGAGCGCGTTCGTCTCGCGCTCGATCACCTCGAGAACGACGTAGCGAGGCTCGCAGCTCTTGCGGCCGATGTGCTCGACCATCACGAACCTGCCGCCGAACAACCAGCCGAGGCCTGCACGAAAGACCAGAATCGGGGCGCGGACGATCCAGCGCGTCTGAAGCAGGCGCGCTGCCCACTGATCGATCGTCGCCGGTGTCTCGGAGCCTGTCGTATCGGAGCGCGCCCCGTCAGTGGTCTTCTCGGTCACGCGGTCTCTTCCGTTTCGTGACCGCTCGTGTCGGGTTTGCGTGCCCGGCTCGGTTGCACGCGTGGGGGTTCGCCGGGCATCTTCGGGAACTCGGGCGGGAACGGCAACTCGCCGAGGCCGTCGGCGAGGTCGCGCTCCCACCACTCCAGCAGCGTGTCGATTCGCCCCGGGGATGTTCCGAAGTCGGCCCACGGGTCGCCGAGCTCGGCAAGGCGCCCTGGCACCGTGCGCACCGTGAAGGATGCCGGATCGACAGAGGCCAGCTCCTCCCACATGATCGGGGTGGCAACGGTGGCGGTCGGGAGGGCGCGCGGGCTGTAGGCCCCGGCCATCGTGCGGTCGCGATTTGCCTGGTTGAAGTCGATGAAGACGCGCTGCCCGCGCTCTTCCTTCCACCAGCTCGTCGTGACCTGTTCCGGCATCCGTCGCTCCAGCTCGCGACCCGCGGCAATGACTGCGTGCCGAACATCGAGGAACTCCCAGTCCGGTTCGATCGGGCAGAACAGGTGGATGCCGCGGTTCCCGCTCGTCTTGATCCACGCCGCAAGGCCCGCCTCGGCGAGCACATCGCGTAACGCCGGGGCGACGGCCGCGGCATCCGCGAAATCGGTCCCTGGCTGCGGGTCGAGGTCGATCCGCAGCTCAACCGGGTTGTCGGTGTTCTCGGTCCGCGATGCCCAGGGGTGGAAGACGACGGTGTTCATCTGTGCCGCCCAGACGACGGCGGCGGGCTCGGTGAGCACGATCTGCGGATGCCGACGCCCGCTGTTGTAGGTCACGGTGACGGTGTCGACGAAGGACGGTGCACCCTTGGGCGGGTTCTTCGAGAAGAACATCTCACCCTCGATCGAGTCGGGGTAGCGCTCGAGCGAGACGGGACGGTGGCCGTTGGCGGCAAGGAAGGGCTCGGCGACGGCGAGCAGGTACTCGGCCAGCTCGCGTTTGGTGATCCCGACCGCCGGCCAGAGCACGCGATCGGGGCTCGACAGCCCGACCTCCCGGTCACCGTCGGGGCCGGGGATCTCGAGGATGACTCGGTCAGTCGCCATCGCCCGGAGCCTCGACCATCAGCGGGGCGAGGTCCTCACGGTCGAGGCGAATCCACGGACCGGCGGGGTCGATGAGGATGCCGGCAAGCCCGGGGTCTGCGCGAAGTGCAGCACCCAGCTGCACGCCGGTGACGGGGGCGGGCCGGTCACCGCGCCCGAGGGCGGCGATCTCGATGGGGTGCGTGAACACTTCGATGAGGCGGTCACCGTCGGCAGTGCGGGCCTCGGCGACCCCGACCTGATCGGACCCGTCGGGCTTGTTCACCGCGATCCACAGACGCGATGAGGGGATGGCTGCCACGACATCGTCGGGCGTGGACTCGGTGCGGCGAGCGGAGAGCAGCTTCTTGATGCTGAAGTCGGGATCGGCCTGCTCCATCATCTGGGCGATGAGCTCTCGCGACAGCATGGCTCTGGCGGGCGCCGACGCCGGGTCGACGATGAGGCCGGCGTACGTTCCCGACAGCAGGAACCGGAGCACAGCCTGCGCGGGCTGGGCCATCGCCGAGGTGTCGGTGGCGCCGTCGGCAGCGAGGCTCGCGCGCAGAGCGGCTACACCGCTATAGACGAGCACGTACTGCTTGTCACCGATCGTCGTGATGGCCAGAGGAATGTTCTCACCTTCGGCCAGCATCCGCTTCGCGTCTCCCTTGACGCGCAAGAAGAGGTGTCCCTGCAGAAGCTGGCGCGCAACCTGCAACAGTTCCGCGGGCTCGGGCCGCTCCGGAAGCTTCGCGAGGGCAGTCACGAGCGGGCCGTTGTCTTGCAGCCCCGGCCGGGGAGGAGCGTCGGCCTCGTCGTCGCCTGCCGCTTCTGCGGCATTTACCGCCGGTGCTGGCGCCCCCAGACCCTGGAACGACGACATCGAGATGCCGACCACCGCGTCGAAATCTGGTTCGTCGTCAGTGATCTCGGAGGGCTGCGAAGCTGCTGCGTCGACGTCGGATGTGGTGTCGGCGACGACCGCGTCGTCAACGGATGCCGCATCGTCGGAGGCGCCCTCGGGCGTCTCGGCAGGCGTTGCTGCAGGGCGTCGAGAGAACAGAGCCATGTTTCGAGGCTACAGACGTCGAGCGCCCAACGGCACCAGGGTTGTCACAGGTGGGGAAAGACGGTAAGTCTCGGCCGCACCCCTCAGAGCAGCGTCAGTAGCTGTGCCAGCAGGATCTTCACGACCAGCGCCGTCGGATAGACGAGGCTGTAGCCGAGGGCGACACGGACGTCGTGGCCGGTCCGTTCCTGGGCGAAGGCGAGAATCGCGGTGTTCGTCTGCGCTCCGGCGATGACACCCGAGAGCTTTGTGCCGCCCAGGTGCAGGATGCGTCGCACGAGCAGGTAGGTGCCGAACATCGCGAAGGATGTCACGACCAGGCCGATTCCGACAAGAGCGACGATCTCTCCCGATGCGATCGCCTGCAGAATCTGCGATCCCGCCTTCGATCCGGCGTACGCAAGGAAGATCAGGAGGCCGAGCTCGCCCAGCGCGGTGGCCGCCGCATTCGGAATCGTCGTCACGAACCGGCCGATGCGCCCGATCCTGCCCATCACAAGGCCGACGATGAGCGCACCGGCGGCAGCTCCGAGCGACAAGTGGGATCCGCCGGGCAGCGGCACTTCGATGAGGCCGAGCAGCATGCCGGCCGCGATGCCGAGGCCGAGCGCCACGGGGTTGAGGTCGGCCATGCCGCGTTCGGAGTCGCCGAGAAAGGCTGTGACCGCGGGCAGCTGGTCGCGCGGCGCGACCACGCGAAGCCGGTCGCCCTGGTGCAGCACGAAGTCGGGTGTGCCGAGGAACTCGACATCCCCGCGCCGCACCCGCACGATCGTGGCGCCGAAGCGCTCAGCGACGCCGAGCTGGGCGATCGTGCGCCCCGACCAGCGTGCGTCCGACAGGATAATCCGCCGGTAGTCGAGGCGGCTGCGGTCGTGGGTGATGTTCACCGTGGACGGATGCCCGAGCTCATCGGTGACGGCTGCCACGACCCGCTCAGGGCCGACCACATTGATGATCGCGCCCTTTTCGAGCACCGTGTCGGGGCCGACGACAATGACCTCCCCGCTGGGGCGACGCAGGCGCGACACCAGCACCCGACCGCCGTGCCGCCGCGTGAGGTCGGTCATCGTGGGGGTGCTGTCGGTATCGATGCGGATCACGAGATCGACGATCCGCGGTGGCGCGTCAGCGTCAGTGCGGCTGTGGCGAAGCGCGAGAGCGACGGCGCCCATCGCCCCGATGACGCCGAAGATGTAGGTGCTCGCATACCCGACCGTGGCTGCCGGGCTGCCCCCGGTAGCAGCAAGGGCAGGGGTGCTCGTGACCGAGCCGGCATAGGCACCGGCGATCGTTTCCGGCGACAGATCCAGCATCGTCCCGAGGCCGAGCGTCAGGGCCGCGGCGACGATCATGATGGCCGAGACGAGCAGCAGCATCCAGTACGACGTGCGGAGGGCGTTCACGAACCCCGGCCCGGCGATGACGCCGATGCTGAAGGCGAAGAGCACCAAACCGAAGTCGCCGACGTACGAGGGCACCTCGATCGTGACGCCCTGGGACACACCCCAGGCCGTCAGCGCAATCATCGTGAACAGCACGGCTACCGCACCAAGGGACATCCCCCACAGCCGGATGCGGCCGATCGCCGCGCCGACACCTGTGACCAGGAACAGCACGAGCACCGGGTGATCGGCGAGCACTGTGAGCACTGACGCGAGGGTCATGAGCCTCCTTCTGCCAGCGGGCCTGATCTGCCCTGGGCGCTGGTGCGCCCTCGCTCACGCCGTCATCGCGATCGTACGCTCGGCCACCGGCGGCGCTCAGGGGCGAAAGTCCTGGCGCGCTGGCCAGACGCGGCCGTCAGAGCTTCTCGATCGGAGCGATCTTGATCAGAAGCTTCTTGGCTCCGGCAGTATCGAACCGCACATGCGCGACGCGCTTCGCCCCCTCGCCGGTGACGGCATCCACTCGCCCTTCGCCGAAGTCGTCGTGACGGATGCGGTCACCTGGCGCGAGCTCCATGTCACCGTTGTCGCGCACCTTCGCGGGGATGCGGTTGGCGAACTTGTCGATCGAGGTCGACTTCGGCACGAGTGCGTCGCCGTAGCGGCCCGAACCCCCGAAGCCGCCGCCCGCACCAGACCGCCCGGGCCGAGCATTGAGTGCGCGGGACTGCGAACCCCCGCGCGAGTTCACATCCCCCGGGGACTGGCGCCAGTCGATGAGCGTCGCGGGAATCTCTTGCAGGAAGCGGCTGGGCATCGCGACCGACACCTCACCGAACTGCGCACGGGTCATGGCGAGCGTGAGGTAGAGGCGCGCCCGAGCGCGCGTGACCCCGACGTAGAACAGGCGTCGCTCCTCCTGTGGTCCGCCCGGCTCGCCGGCCGAGATGCGATGCGGGATGAGGTCTTCTTCGACGCCCGTGATGAACACGGTGTCGTACTCCAGACCCTTTGCGGTGTGCATCGTCATGAGCGACACCGACCCTGTCGCATCGTCGAGGTCATCGGCATCCGCGACGAGGGCGACCTCGGTGAGAAAGTCGATGATCGTGCCGTCGGGGTTGTTGCGGGCGAACTCCCGAGTGACGGCGACGAGTTCGTCGAGGTTCTCGACGCGCGCTTCGTCCTGCGGATCGCGCGAGGCGCGCAGGGCGTCGAGGTATCCCGACTTGTTGAGCAGCAGCTGGAGTCCCTCGGCCACCGTGGTCGGCGGGGGAAGTTCGCCGGACGCCGGGAGCATCAGGGCACTGGCCTCGGCGAGCACGGCATCCAACTGCACGATCGCGGCCTGGATCTTGGGTCCGACGCCGAGCGCCGAGGCGTTGGCGAGGGCATCGCGGAACGTGATCTGCTGGTCTGCCGCGTAGCGGGCGATGGCCGTTTCGGTCACGTCGCCGATGCCGCGCCGCGGCTTGTTCAGGATGCGGCGCACGGCCATCTCGTCGGCGGGATTGGCGACGGCGACGAGGTATGCGAGGGCATCCTTGATCTCGGCGCGCTCGTAGAACTTGGTGCCGCCCATGATCTTGTAGGGCACAGCCGAGCGGATGAAGATCTCTTCCAGCGCACGGGACTGGGAGTTCGTGCGGTAGAAGACTGCCATCTGCCCGTACTCGACACCGCGACGGTGGAGGGCCTCGATCTCGTCCGCGACGAACTGGGCTTCGTCATGCTGCGAGTAACCGGTGAACCCGACGATCGGATCCCCCGCGCCGACATCGGTCCACAGCTTCTTGTCCTTGCGGTCGAAGTTGTTGCCGATGACAGCGTTCGCTGCCGAGAGGATGTTCTGGGTCGACCGGTAGTTCTGCTCGAGCAGCACGACCTTCGCACCCGGGAAGTCGCGCTCAAACTCGCTGATGTTCCGGATGTCGGCGCCGCGGAAAGCGTAGATCGACTGGTCGGAGTCGCCGACGACCGTGAGCGAGGCTCCCTCGAGTTCGGGGGCTTCGTCGGGCTCGAAGATCATCATTCCGCCGACGGAATACGGCTCGGCCGCAGCTCCCGTGACGGGGCGGGTGAGCTCGTGAATGAGCGCGTACTGGGCGTGGTTCGTGTCCTGGTACTCGTCGACCAGGACATGCCGGAAGCGCCGGCGGTAGACATCCGCGACCTGCGGGAACGCGCGGAACAGGTAGACGGTCTGGGCGATCAGGTCGTCGAAGTCGAACGCGTTGGCGCGCTGCAGGGCTCGCTGGTAGTCGCCGAAGATCTCGACGAACAGGCGCTCGGCGGGGTCGCTCATGTTCGCCTGGCGGGCGAAGGACTCGGCATCCGCGAGTTCGTTCTTGAGCTTGGAGATCCGTCCCTGCACACCGGCGGGGGTCAGCCCGAGTGCGTCAGCTTCGTGCTCTTTGACGAGGCGCTTGATGAGCGCGCGGGAGTCGCCCGAGTCGTAGATCGTGAAGGCCTTCGTGAAGCCGAACTGCTCGGCCTCGCGCCGCAGGATCCGCACACACGCCGAGTGGAACGTCGAGATCCACATGCCGCGTCCGCGTTCCCCGACGAGCTGCTCGACGCGCTCGCGCATCTCACCGGCAGCCTTGTTGGTGAACGTGATGGCGAGAATCTGGCTGGGGTAGGCCTCGCCGCTGCGAAGCAACGACGCGATCCGGTGGGTGAGCACTCGGGTCTTTCCCGACCCCGCGCCCGCGACGATCAACAGCGCCGGGCCCCGGTACAGAACCGCCTCACGCTGCGGCGGATTCAGGCCGGTCAGAAGCTCGTCATCCACCACATCCATAACCCCGCAAGTCTATTCGCGACCCCGGACATCCGCCCCGGCTCCGCGCAGCCCCGCGGGTGACGGTCTCGATTGCAGGATCAGATGGCTTTCGACGCCCCTCACGGCGGACAAAGCCGCCATTCCTCCTGCGATCGGGCCGTCTACTCAGCGCGGCGACAGGAAGATGACGCCGCGATAGCCGTCGCGACCCCAGGCGACGAGTCGCTCCAGGTCATCGACGTGGATCGGAAGGTCGTGCGTGTCGACCCACGTCTCTCCCGTCGCTGTGTTCACCCACGGGTCCTCGACGACGACGTAGGGCCCGGCAGTAGCGTGAGCGACGATCCAGTGCGGGCCGGGGTCGGCGTGCATCGGCGCCTCATCGATGAGAAGAAGGGCCTGCTCGCCCGCCGCCACCCGCGCGGCCACCTCCGTCATCGGGATGCGGGCTGTGTCGACCCGGATGCCAAGATCTGCCGCGCGCTTGCGCGACTCCTGCTGCAACTCCGCACGAAAGTCGTAGTCGAAGCCGGAGAACTCCTCCAGCAGGACCGGTCCCGGGTGATCGAGCGTGACCTCGACGGCGCCGTGAGGCCCGATGTGCTCCTGCACCGTGACAGCCAGCCCGATCGGTTCGCACGCCGGATAGTTGCTGGCACGCCGCCAGAAGTCGATCTCGAGATCACGATCGGACACACTCTGCCCCGCGAACCCGGGGCTGCCGAAGCGCTCGGTGGCGATGAGGCCAGCCACCGCCCCACAGGTGAAGAGCGTCGTCTGCCCGTAGTACCCGGGCTCGTCGTGGGTCAGGGGAACGAGCCAGCGCACGAGTCCGCGCGTACCCTCGGTCCCCACAGCTCCCCACGGGGCGCGCAGGGGCGCGAAGTCGTGTGCCGAAGCCGACTCGGGCACGGCAGCGCCCTCAGGAACCTCCCACTTCACAGCGGCATCCCCGCGCTCTGCCGCAGCGGCGATCACTCCCGCGATGAGGCGATCGGCGGCGTCATCCGGCGCATCGGGCGAGGCCCACACGTCGACGATCTTGGTCGCAGCGGTTGCGGGGCGACCGGACGTGAGCGCGGCAGCCAGGATGCCGGCACCGTGCCCGAGCGTGTGCACCGTCGGGCGGTATCCGGTGCGCTCGATCCGCCAGCGCGCGGCTCGTTCGCCACCCAGAGCGTCAGCAAGGCCCGCATCCAGAACCGCCGCGACAGCGTCTGCGCCTTCCGCAAGCACCGGTTCGATCGATTGCACGTCAGTCTTCTCTCTCGCCGGTACTCACCGACGTGTTCTCGCGGTGCGCGGCGGCAACCAGCATCCGGGTGTATTCGTGGTGGGGCTCGGTGAGCACCTGTTCGCACGGTCCGCTCTCGATCACGCGGCCGTCCCAGAGCACCGTGACCGAGTCGGCGAGCAGTCGCACGACGGCCAGGTCGTGCGAGATGAACAGCAGCGAGATGCCGAGGTCGTCGCGCAGCTTCGTCAACAGCGTCAGGATCTGGGCCTGCACCGAGACGTCGAGTGCCGAGACCGATTCGTCGCAGATGAGCAGGCGCGGCCTGGGCGCCAGGGCGCGCGCGATGGCGACGCGCTGGCGTTGGCCGCCCGACAGCTCGGCCGGTCGCTTGCCGGCGAAGTCGGCGGGAAGCCCGACGGTCTCGAGCAGCTCCGCGACATCGGATGCCGGGCGGTGCGCGACCGCGAGGGCTTCGCGCAGGATCGACCCGATCGACATCATCGGGTTCAGCGACGAGTACGGGTCTTGGAACACGATCTGCATCTGCGCGGGGGTGCGCGAGCGACGTCCGGGCGCGAGGTTATCGCCCGCAAAGGAGATGATTCCGCCGTCTTCGCGCTCGAGCCCCGCGATGCAGCGAGCGAGCGTCGACTTCCCCGACCCTGACTCTCCGACCACACCGACGATCTCACCGTCGCCGATCCGCAGGTCGACACCGTCGAGCACGGTGCGCTCCCCGAAGTGCTTCGTCACCCCCGTCACCTGCACGAGCGTCGGCGTCGTCTCGCTGGCGGAGGTCGGTGCGTCTCGCGGCGGAGCAAGCACGGGATCCGCGTCGATCAGCGCGCGAGTGTACGGATGCTTCGGGGAAGACAGCACGGCACCGGTTGTTCCGCGCTCGACGATGACGCCGTGCTGCATGACCAGAACATCGTCGGTGCGGCCGCGCACGAGCCCGAGGTCGTGCGAGATGAGGATCACCGACAGGTCTCGACGTGCCTGCACCGCACGCAGGAGGTCGAGGATCTCCGCTTGGTTCGAGGCGTCGAGGGCCGTGGTGGGCTCATCGGCGATGAGGAGCTTCGGATCGGCGGCGAGCGCTGCCGCGATAGCGACCCGCTGCCGCATCCCACCCGAGAGCTGATGCGGGAAGGCCCGCGCGACACGTTCGGGAAGCTTCACCTCAGCCAGCCGCGCGGCGACCTCGCGGGTGAGTTCGGATGCCGCGATCCGCCGATCGGATGCTGCCCGTAGCGTCCACGCGATCTGATCGCCGCACCGGTGCACGGGCGAGAGGCTCGTGAACGGGTCCTGTAGCAGAAGCGCGACGGTGGACCCACGCACCGACGTCCACGCTGCCGGTGCGGCATCCAGGGCAAGCGTGGTGTCACCGACGACGGCAGTTCCCGCGGCGCGGAAGCCACGGGGCAGGAGGCCGATGAGACTCTTCGCGCTGAGGGTCTTGCCCGATCCGGACTCTCCGATGATGGCCAGGGTCCGGCCCGCAGCGATGGTCGCGTCGAACGGTTCGACCATGACGCCCTGTGGCCCCCGCACCGTGAGCCCCTGAATCTGCACGCCGGTCATGGCTCTTCTCCTACCTGCGAGAGGCGCTGCCCGACCCAGTCACCGACGAGGTTCACGGCGCACGCGACGAGGATGATCAACGCCGCAGGCACGAGGACGGCCGCGGGATTGTCGAACATGATCGCCCGGTTGTCGGTGAGCTGCCGGCCCCAGTCGGCGGTCCCGGGCGGGACGCCGACGCCGAGGAACGACAGCGACGAGAACGCGACGATCGCGAAGGCGACGTTGAGCATCGCGTTCGTGATCACCAGGGTCGACACGTTCGGCAGGATGTGGCGGAACATCACGCGCCACCGTGAGAGTGAGAGCATCTGGGCCGCTTCGATGTAGGGCCTGGCCGACTGCTCGAGCACGCCGGCACGCACGATCCGGATGTCGGAGGGTGAGAACAGCGCGATCAGCAACACCACCGTGACCCAGTACCCGCCCCCGAACACACCGGCGACGACGATCGCGGCCAGCAGCACCGGAAGTGCCAGCAGCAGGTCGGTCCAGCGGCTGATCAGGAAATCGAGCCAGCCGCGTTCGTAACCCGCGAGAGTGCCGAGCAGGATGCCGAGCAGCATCGATCCGAGGGCGACACACACCGGTCCGACCAGGGCCGACGCGGTGCCCGCGACCGTCATGGCGAACACGTCGCGGCCGAGCTCGTCGGTGCCGAGGAGATGCCCGTCCTGACCCGGCGCCAGGAGCGCGGAGAGGATGTCTTGGCGCATCGCATCGGGGAACAGCAGCGGGCCGAGGACGGCCGCCAGCACGACGAGAGCAATGAGGCCCACCGACAGGATGATGAGAATCGGCATCCGTCGACGGCGGCGCGTCGGCGATGTCATGAGTTCGATGGCCGCGGTCATGCGGGCACCCCCGTTCGCGCACCCGCGGGTCGAGCAGGATGTAGGCGATGTCGGCCAGGAGCGCGATCACCGCGATGACGATCGCGACCAGGAGTGTGAGCGACTGTACGACGGCGATGTCCTTGAACAGCACGGAGTCCTGCAGCAGGGTGCCCAGGCCCGGCAGCGCGAAGGTCGTTTCGGCCAGCACCGTTCCGCCGACCAGGAAGGTCAGCACGAGGCTCGCGCCGGTCACGATCGGGATGGCGGCGTTGCGCAGCGCGATGCGCTGGACACTGCGCTCTGACAGGCCGCGAGCGCGCGCCGAGGTGACATAGTCGGCCTCGAGTTCGCGCAGCATCGCGGTGCGCGTCAGTTTCAGGATGATGGCCCCGAGGCCCAGGGCGAGGGTGATCGCCGGGAGCACGAGGTGCCAGAGCGTGTCGAGTCCGCCCGACCCTGCCCCGTACACCGGGAAGACCGGAAGGTAGTACGCGAAGACGTAGAGGAGCAGCAGGCCGACGGCGAACGTCGGCGCGCTGAGCCCGACGACCGCGAGCGCGCTGGCCGTGCGGTCGGATGCCCCGCCTGCCCGCACGGCGCTGCGCACCCCGAGCGGGATGGCCACCACGAGGGCGATGACGAACGCGATCCCGCAGAGTGCCGCGGTGAGCCCGACGCGGGAGGAGATCGCGTCGGCAACGGACGTCTGCAACCGGATCGACTCGCCGAGGTCCCCGGTGACGAAACCGCCGAGCCAGCGCACGTACTGCACGAGGAACGGGTCATCGAGGTGGTACTGGGCGCGGATGGCTGCCACCGCATCCGGTGAGGACGGCCGATTGCCGAGCAGGTTCTTCACGATGTCGCCCGGCGCGAGGTACATGAGCGAGAAGACGATGAAGGAGAGAACCAGCAGCACGCCGAGCATGCCGAGCACGCGCACCGCGAGCATGCGGCCAAGCGGCCGTGATCGCGGTGCGCGTGCCCGGAGGGGTGAACCTGTTGTCACAGTGGTGGTTCCGTCGGTGTTACTGCGCTGCGCGGTAGAGCTGCGTCGGCCACGACGAGATGAACGCGAACGGGCTGTAGTCGTTCATTCCGAGGTTGTTGGCAAACGCGGTGGCCGACTGGCCCCACCAGAGCGGAATGTTGACGGCATCCTCGGCCTGCAGCGTCTCGGCCTCGATGAGCAGGTCGATGCGATCACTCGGGTTGGACTCTGCGCCCACCTCCGACAGGAGCGACATGATCTCGGGGTTGTCGTACGCGGCGGGGTTGCCGACACCCAGCAGGTAGCTCGGGATCTCGGCGGGGTCGCCGAGCGTCGAGAAGTACCACATCATGTTCAGCCCGTAGTCGCTGGAGGCATCCAGGCTCGCGAGCCACTCCTCGATCGGCACCTCGCGGACGTTGAGCGTAATGCCGATCTCGGCGAGGTTCTGCGACAGCGCCTGGGCTGCCGTGCCGAGTTGCGGGCCGGTGTTGGGGGTGAGGATCTCGGTCTCGAACCCGTCGGGGTAGCCGGATTCTGCGAGGGCTGCCTTGGCGGCATCCAGGTCGTAATCCCACTGCGGGATCTCGGCGAGCTTCTCGCGGGCGACATCCGGAGAGTAGACGGCTGCGAGCGACTCGGGCGTCATGATCGCGGTAGCAGCTTCGCCGTGACCGCGCAGCAGCTTGTCGACGTAGGCGTCGCGGTCGACGGCGTGTGCGATCGCCTCGCGCACCTTGGGGTCATCGAACGGGGCGACCGACGTGTTGAAGTAGAGCCCCACGTACGACAGGTCATTGATGTAGTCGACCCGCATCGTGTCGAGGTTCTCCCACTGCGTGGACTGGGCCAGCGGCACGTTGAACGCCACGTCGATGTCACCGGACTGCGCCGCGAGGAGCCTTGTCGACTCATCAGGAATGAAGTTGACCGTGATGCTCTTGACCTTGGGCTCTTCGCCCCACCACGTGTCGGTGCGCTCGAAGGTGACGTGAGAGTCGGGTGCGAACTCGGTGACCTTGTACGGGCCGGTTCCCATCAGCAGCGAGGATGCCGTCCCGACGTTTCCGTCGTTGGCCTCCCAGAACGCCTTCGACGTGATGAAAGCAGCGCCACCGGTGCTCATGTTCTTGGCGAACGCGGCATCCGGCTCGGTGAGGGTGACCGTCACCTCACTGTCACCGGTCTTCTCGACCGACTCGACGTTGGTCATGTAATACGCGAGGCCGGGCGAGGTGGTCTCGTCGCGGGCCTCGTTGAGGCTGAAGACGACGTCGTCGGCGGTGACCGGGGTGCCGTCTTGGAACATCGCGTCATCGCGAAGCTCGTAGACGTAGGTGACGTCATCCGGCTGCGACCACGATTCGGCGAGGGCCGGCTGGATGGCACCGTCAGCGTCGATCGCGACGAGACCTTCCTGCGCGATCGAGGCGATGTAGTAGTTCAGGATGCCGGACTCCTGCCCGACGTACAGGTTGGAGAGTGAGCCAGGCAGCGCGACAGTGATGCTGTCGATCTGCTCGCCACTGTCGGCCAGGGCGGTGCTCGCCGACGGCGCCGGGTCGGCGCTGCACGCGGTGAGCAGAAGTGCTCCCGCAGCGACGACGGCGCCCGCTTGGGCGAGGCGGGCGGTGGACGGGAAGGGCATGGGACTCTCCTCTGTGGGTGCGGTTCGGGCGGGGTAGGTCGTGCGTGACGAACTGAATCGGGCACGATGGCTTGCGCTGCGGCGCCTCGCATCGAGAATGACCTCGACATCGACGGGCGACGGGCGAAGCGAGGCGAGCACACGAAGCGCGGCCTCGACGGCGGGGATCGTCGCAGCCTCGACGAGGACCGTCGCGGCTGCGCGGCGGGTGACTGCCGGAGTCAGTCCCCACACCCGCACGCCATCGGGAAGATCGATGCCCGCCAGCGCACTTTCGGCAACGAAGGTCGTGCCGACGCGGTGGCGGGCGAGAGCTACAGCTGCCGCGGCATTCGAGACCTGCATGTCGTCTCCGGCCCGCGGACGCTCGAGTCGCTCGGCGAGCAGGTCACCCGGTGATCCGTCGCCGCGTATCCACATCTCGTCGGCCAGCAGCGCGGGATCGATGCGCCCACCGACTGGAGCCAGGTTCGCGGTGCTCACCGCGACGATCTCTTCGGCGAACAGGAACGTCGAGCGCATCCCGCTGCGCCTGGTGATCGCGTGGCGCTCGCCGCTGACGGCAAGAGTGAGGGTCACCGCGATGTCGGCGCGGCCGTCCTGCACAAGTGCGAGGGCTGCAGCGTTGTCGGATGCCTCCACGAATGAGGCGTCGATGTCGGGCTGCTGCGCGGCGAGGCGCCCCAGCGCCGGGGCGACGACCGTGCCCACGGCGTCGGCGGAGGCTGCGATCCGGACGAGGTCGGCTCGGCGGCCCAGCATCCGTGCCAGCTCGGTAGCCGCGGCCGTCAGGCTGGCATCGATCCGGGGCGCGTGCTGAGCGAGCAGCGCACCGGTCGGGGTCAGGCGGGCGGCCCGCGCGGTGCGGACGACGAGTGCGACCCCGAGACGAGCCTCGAGCCGCTGCACGTGCTGCGTGATCGTCGGCTGCGAATAGCCGAGGGATCGTGCCGCTGCACTGATCGACCCCGTCTGATCGATCGCGACGAGGATGCGCAGGGAGTGGACATCGAGCGCACGGGTGAGCGCGTCGATGTCGATGTCACCTCGTTGATCCATAGCGAGATGCTATCTATCACTACGTTTCGATGGTGTAACAATATGTTTCTTACGGCTTATGCCCGCCACGATGGTGCTGTGGTGAACTCCCCCGAGACGGAAGGCAGACCATGACAACAACCGAGCAATGGCGTGCGCGCCGCGACGCCGCGGTCTGGTCGCCCGGCGGAATCGCAACGCTCGCGGCGACGCACTGGCTGGATCCGACGCCTCGCTCCTTCGACGGCGTTCCCGGCACGTGGCACGCAGCGGACGGACGGGCCATCGGCTCACTCCCGTCCGGACTGGTCAGCCTCGCACCCGGCGAGCGCTGGGAATCCGGAGGCCTCGAGCTTCGCGGCTTCGAACGTGATGGCGCGGTTGCCGTGCGCGTGTACGACCCGGCTGCACCCGCGACACGAGGGATCTCACGAATCGAACGTTGGCCCGTCGATGACCGGATGCGAGTCGTCGCACGACTGGAGCCCACACCTCACCGCGACGTGCCCACCGAGGCCGTCGACGGATATCGAAGTACCGATGATTTCGAGGGAGACCTGCACCTCACGCTGCCAGACGGAGACGTCACGCTGTGCGTGCAGCTGCTCGATGACGGCTCCCTGTTCGCTGCGTTCTCCGACGCCACGAGCGGAAACGAAAGCTACCGATTCCGGTTCCTCCGGATGCCGGCACCGGAGCCGGACGGATCGGTCACCGTTGACCTGAACCGCGCCTACCTGCCGCCGTGTGCGTTCTCAGACGGCTACGTGTGCGTCTTCCCGCCGCCCACGAACCGCTGGACCGTCCCGGTTCGCGCGGGCGAGCGGGCGGTGAGCTGACCCGGCGGCGTCATCAATCGATAATCCGATCCGGCGCCGAGAATCCGAACGGGAACCGCGAGAATCGGCGCCCGATCGGATTCTCGAGGAACAGTTGCGGAGTCAGAGCAGGCGGCGGGCCGAGGCCCAGGCCGTCAGCTCGTACCGGGACGATAGCTGCAGCTTTCGCAGCACGGCAGACACGTGGGTCTCGACGGTCTTCATCGAGATGAACAGCTCCGCCGCGACCTCTTTATAGGCGTAGCCGCGGGCGATCAGCCGCATGACCTCCTGTTCACGGGCCGAGAGCCGGTCGAGTTCGTCGCTAGCAGCCGCGGTCTCACCGGCGACAGCCCCGAACGCGTCGAGCACGAAGCCCGCCAGGCGCGGCGAGAACACGGCATCCCCGTCGGCGACAGCGCGAACCGCGGAGCTGACCTCGGCGATCGATGACCCCTTCGTGATGTAGCCGCGGGCCCCGGCACGGATGACGCGCACGACGTCTTCGGCGGCATCCGAGACGCTCAGCGCGAGGAACCGGGTCGAAGGCGCGGCCGGAGCCGCCCGGCGAATGACGGCCTCGCCGCCCGTCGCGGCAGCAACCTCACCCGTCTCGCCCGGAAGGTGCACGTCGAGCAGCACGACCTCGGGCTGCTTTGCGATGATCTCCGTGACAGCCGACTCGACGTCCGAGGCCTCCCCGACGACCTCGATCCCCTCGAGCGTGGAGCGGAGCCCCGACCGGAAGATCGAATGATCGTCGACGATCACGACACGGATGCCGCTCATGCCACCCCTCCCAGCCGCAGGTGAACTTCCGTGCCGCCGCCCGCACCGCGCCGCAGCGTCGCGGTGCCGCCCGCACGCCGCATCCGTCCGATGATCGACTCGCGCACCCCGAGCCGGTCTGCGGGGACGGCATCCGGGTCGAATCCTGGTCCGCGGTCGCGGACGAACACGTCGACGGATGCCGCGCTCCCCTCGATGTAGACCGAGACCTCGCCGCCGGCGTGGCGTGCCGCGTTGAGGATCGCCTCGCGCGCCGCAGCCGCCATCTCGCCGCTGGCGCGCTCCGCCGACGTTCCCGCGACGACGACGTCGATGCGTACCGGGTAGTCGATCTCGAGGGCCGCCGCATAGTCGCGCAGGTCGGTGGGAAGATCGCTGTCGGCGGGCTCGTCGCCGTCGTAGAGCCAGCCGCGCAGCTCACGCTCCTGGGCGCGCGCGATACGCGCGACTTCGCTTGACGCGCCCGCACGATTCTGGATGAGGGCGAGGGTCTGCAGCACCGAATCATGCAGGTGCGCCGCCATTTCGCTGCGCTGCTCCTCGCGGATGCGTCGCACCCGCTCCCCCGACAGCTCCCGCCACTTCTCGACGAACGTCGAGGAGTAAACGAGAACGATGCCGGCGATGAGAGCGAGCGCCCCGAGGAACGAGACGACACCTCCCTGCTGCAAGGTCGTGAGCTGAACGATCAGGAGTGTGCCCAGTGCAGCGGATGCAGCGATCCGCACCGAGAGCGCGTGTCGTGGCCCGCGCGCGGGGTCGGGCCCGTCGATCAGCGTTGCCCACAGGCCCGCGGCCCCGGCGAGCAGAATCGTCGCGAACATCGCCGCCCACCATGCCGGATGAGTCGCGTAGGTCACACCGCGACTGGAAAGGGTTCCCGCGACACCGCACGCAACAACTACCGCGCCGACCGACAAGCTGGCCAGGATCCACGCCACAGGCGCCCGCCGCGAGGGCGCGTCATCGCCGTCCTGCCAGGGGGTGAAGGCCCAGATCCACAGGTAGAGCAAGATGCCTGCCCCCCACAGGAGGCAGAGCGCGATGAACAGCATCCGTACCGCGAGAATGCTCCACCCGAGGTGTGCGGCCAGACCCTCCGAGGTGCCCGACACGAGGCACGCGCGCGGCCGTTGCAGGAGCGGGCGCGCGGGCAGGGCGGTGGCCGACGACATGTCGCCATCCAATCACCCGGATGCCGAGATCGGGAGCCACGGATGCCGGAATCAGGGTGTGCTCAGGGGATCACCCCATCGCCCCGAGACATCCCCGTCCACCACGATCGAAACATGAACACTTCGACGGAACCTCCCGCGACCGATCCGGGTCCGCCTCCCCCGCGGCCGGCAGCGCCGACCGGTTCGGACCGGTTCTTCGCCTGGGTCCGGGGACTCGGTGTCGTCCGCGCCGACGGCTGGCTCGGCGGTGTCTGCGCCGGGATCGCCGCCCGCATCCGTGTCGACGCAGCGATCGTGCGCGGCATCGTGGTCGTGGCGGCAGTGCTCGGGTTCCCGATGCTGCTGCTCTACGCGGTCGCGTGGGCGCTGCTGCCCGATGTCGGCGGCCGCATACACCTGCGGGAGGCGACGCGAGGACGCTTCGATCCGGCCATGGTCGCGATCATCATCCTGCTCGTGGTCGGCTTCGTTCCGGTCGTGCCGTGGTTCGGCTGGATGATGCCCGGGTGGAACACCGGCCCGATCGGGATCATCGGTTGGATCGTCGGACTCGCGCTCGTGGTGGGGCTCGTGATCCTGCTCGCTCGTGCGAGCGCTCGCCCGGCGAGCGACGCTGGCGCGCCCTCGACCTCGGTATCCGAGCCAGCCAGCGAGAAGACCGCACCGGATGCAGCGCCGACCCCGCCACCGGCCGAGCCACTGCCTCCCGAGCGGGGCGCAGGCAACGCCGAGATCGCCGAGTGGCGCGCCCGCCACGACGCCTGGCGCGCCGAGAACGACGCGTGGCGGCGCTCACAGAAGGATGCCGACCGCCTCGCCCGCGACCAGGCCCGGCGCGAGCGCGAGGCGCAGGCCGCAGCATTCGCAACCGCCGCGAACGAGAAGCGCCGCATCCGTCGCCTGTCCCGTCCGCGTGCAAGCGGCGCGTTCATCGTGTCGGTGATCGGGATCGCTCTGGTCGCCGGTGCGGGAGCCGCGATCTGGCATACGGCGGTCGATCCGGCCAGCGCGAGCACCGCCGGGGCATATGGATTGTTCACCGCGACCCTCGTGCTCGCGGTGTCGATGATCGTCGCCGGGCTCATGCGTCGGCGCAGCGGTTTCCTGGCGTTCGCGACAGTGATCGCACTCTTGGGCGGGACGGCTGCGGCCGTGGTTCCACCCATCGTGACCTATGCCTCCGAGTACCAGGCACGCTTTCACATCACTATCGAGAACTCGACGGAGCCCCAGGGAGTCATTTCGCAGGAGGACGGCGAGCTGTACGTCACCATTCAGCCGCTCCCCACGGAGCAACCGCCGCCGCTGCTTATCCACAAGGGCGACGGCTACACGACCATCACGGTGGTCCCCGGTGTCGCACTGGATCTCAACGCCATCCTGGGGACCACTGAAGTCTGGTACGACCGCTGGGATGAGGCGAACCAGGAGCACGTGGGCCCCCAACGAGTGCCCACCGACGATAGCGGCAGACTGCAGATGGTTCTCGCCTACCCTCAGACCCCGGTACAGACCACACAGCGCGTCGTCCTTGACCAAGACGCCGGCCAGGTCTATCTCTCCTTCACGGATCTCGATAGTCGCAATCCGCTCGGCGAGTCATCTCCCGAGCCACTTCCTACCGTCTCTCCGCTTCCTGCCCCATAGGGCGCGACCCCGACCCACTCCGAGGTGAATACGATGTCCACGAACGACTCCACTCCCGCACCCCCCAACGAGAACGTCGAGACCGAAGACCGCGACAACACGATGGTTCTCGAGGTCGTCGCCTCCGAGAAGCCGTCGCTGTTCCGGCCGCCCGCCCCGGAGAAGCCCGGAGCATCCGCGTCGGCCTCGGACGACGCATCAGTCCCCCTCACGCCCCCGGCGGCCGAGGAACCTCCAATGCCGGTGCGCGTTGCCGAGCTGACCCCGGCAGAGACTGGCGTCGAAGCTCCGCGCACGCGGTGGGCAGCCGTCGTCTGGGGGCTGTTCTTCGCCGCCGTCGCCATCGGTGGGCTCTGGCTCCTGTCCGAGCCGTCGCGCCCTAGCGATGCTGTCGAGTGGGCTGTCACGCTGGATGCGGCGACCGGAGTGGCCATTCTGATCCTGGGACTCGGCGTGATCCTGCTCGTCGCGGGAGCAGCCGGCCTTCTGCGTCGCACCCAGCGCCGCCGCACCGCCGACTGATCCGACCGAATCCCACCTCGCGCACAGGAGCGACGCCCAGAATGGACCTCATGAGAACCGTCCTGAACATCATCTGGCTCGTCTTGTCGGGGTTCTGGCTGTTCCTCGGCTACATGGTGGCGGGAGTCATCCTGTGCGTCCTGATCGTGACGATCCCGTGGGGCATCGCCTCGTTCCGCATCGGGGTCTACACGCTCTGGCCGTTCGGGCGCGAAGTCGTCGATCACCCGCGGTCGGGCGTCTTCTCGTTCCTCGGGAACGTCGTGTGGGTCATCCTCGCCGGTTGGTGGCTCGCGATCGGCCACATCGTCTCGGGTCTCGCCCTGTGCCTCACGATCATCGGCATCCCGCTCGGGATCGCGAACTTCAAACTCGTCCCGGTCTCGCTCATGCCGCTGGGCAAAGAGATCGTCGAGAAGCGCCGCGGCGGTCAGTTCGACCGGGCCGCCGGTTCCTTCTCGCGCTGACGACCGGGTCAGCCGAGCGCTGCGACCCCGGCGACGATCACGGATGCCCCGACCACGGCGAGCGAGAGCGCGAGCACCACGACCCCGGCCCACAGCAGCGCCATCGCCTTGCCGGGCTTCTGCGGATCGCGACCCATCACCGACAGGAAGAAGCCGGCTGGAACCAGGATCGCCGAGGCGAGCACGCCGACCGCTGCCCATTCCCAGCCTCCCGTCACTCCGGCAGATGCCTGTGCGAGGGCGCACACGATCCCCAGGATGACGAGCACGCCGGCGTGCGCGTGACCTGCTCGAAAGAACGTCTTCTGTAGCCCGTTGAAGGGGTAGCCGCCGGTCGTGGCGCGCAGCACGAAGGTGCCGCCGTAGGCGATGGTGATGACCGTCAGCAGGGTGGCGCCGACGACGATCGACAGGATCGGGGACATGGATGCTCCGCTTCGACTCTCCGCGCCGCCGGCGCGTATTGGATAGTGCCGCTACCCAATATAAGATAGTGTCACTATCTAAGCAAGGAGCACCGTGCGCATCTCTGAACTGTCCGAGCGAAGCGGCATCCCCGTCGCCTCGATCAAGTTCTACATCCGCGAGGGGATGCTGCCGCGCGGCGCTACGACGTCGGCGACCCGCGCCGAGTACGGCGACGAACACCTCGCCCGCCTGCGCGTCATCCAGGCCCTCAGCGACGTGCGGGCGCTTCCCCTTGCCCGGGTGAAGGAGATTCTGTCTCTGATCGACGAGCCCGACGAGACACCGTACGAGACGCTGGGAAGAGCCGTCAGCGCTCTTCCGCCCTACGCCGAGGAGACGAGCACTGACCGCGCGCGAGCGACGATCGAGCAGCTCGGGCTCACCTACGACGAGCCGTTCGCCGCGATCGAGCAGCTCGAGGCGGCGATCCGCGGCATCGAAGCCGCGGGTCTCGCATGGGATGCTGAAACCGCCGCCCGCTACGCCGGACCGATCCTGCAGATCGCGGCGGCCGAACTGATCCCGCTGGCAGAGCTCAGCGAGAGCGAGCAAGTCTCGTACGCCGTCCTCGGTACGGCAATGTACGAACCCGCCATCCTCGCGCTGCGGCGGCTCGCCCACCAGCATCTGCTCGCCACCCGCGAGACGGATGACGACATGTGACGTCACGGTCAGAAACACGGCAGCCGAGCGTCAGGCGGCGCGGCTAGCGTGGAGGCCACATCGCGGCGGACCGGATGGTTCCGGGCACCGGCTCATACCCGGTCGCGCAGCGGGTTCGACTCCCGCCGTCGCGTCAAGGCAGGCTCACCGACGCGTATCGTCGAGCCGTGCGCGCAATCCCGCCGAGCCTCGATCCGACCGTCGTCTCCGAGGTCGACGATCGCCTGGCAGCTGTCGCGTCCGATCACGGTGTGCGCATCCCGTGGGCGATCGAGAGCGGCAGCCGCGCGTGGGGCTTCCCGTCGCCCGATAGCGACTACGACTGTCGCTTCATTTTCGTGCGATCGCGGGACCGCTACCTCTCGCTGTGGCCCGAGCGGGATGTCATCGAGACGCCTCTGGACGCGGTCTTCGACGTGAACGGCTGGGATCTGGCGAAGACCGTGCGGCTGATCACGAAGGGAAATGCCACCGCCATCGAATGGCTGCGGTCCCCGATCATCTACTCCGGCGAGCCCGACTTCCGCGATCGGCTGCTGGCGCTGGCTCTGGCTACCGCCGAGCGCTCCAGCATCGGACGCCACTATCGCCACGTCGCGCTTCAGCAGCGCTCTGGCACGCCATCGCTGAAGCGCTTCTTCTATGTCCTTCGCCCCGCAGCGGCGCTGCGTTGGCTCGCCGTTCACCCCGGCGAGGCGGTGCCGCCGATGGATCTGCCCACGCTGCTTGTTGAGGGCGACGTCAGTGCCGGCATCCGGGATGCGGCGAGAGATCTCATCGCACTGAAGGCGCAGACGCGAGAGCTGGGCTCGGGCGA
Organism: Microbacterium sp. NPDC076895; assembly: GCF_040687115.1. Classification (NCBI taxonomy): domain Bacteria; kingdom Bacillati; phylum Actinomycetota; class Actinomycetes; order Micrococcales; family Microbacteriaceae; genus Microbacterium; species Microbacterium sp. NPDC076895. The sequence continues at coordinate 104,415 of NZ_JBFBMQ010000003.1, read as the reverse complement.
GCCACCGCAGATCCTGCAGCGGTTCGTCGCGGAGCAGCTCGATGAAGCTGAGCAGTTCGAGACGATGACACCGACCCGCGACGTTGCACACTCACGGGCTCTCGCCGACGAATTCTTCCTGGCAGAAGTCGGCTGAGTCGCGGCATCCGTCGTAGACCCGAAACGGGTAGGACGCCGGATGCAACGATGGGCGGGCCTGCGGACATTCCATGATGTGACTGTGGAGCCGAACGACCAGACGCTGTGGAGGCGGGTGGTCGCGGGTGACGGCGAGTCATTCGGCGCGATCTTCGATCGGCATCGATCTCGCGTTCGTCGCCACACCCACGGGCTCGTTTCCAGTCCTGAGGATGCCGAGGATGTTGTTGCCATCGTCTTTCTCGAGGCGTGGCGACGGCGCTCGCACGTGCGTTTTGTCGACGGCTCCATGCTGCCCTGGTTGCTGAGGACGGCAACGAACATCGCGCACAACGACAGGCGTTCGGCTCGGCGCTACGCCCGCGCGCTTGCCCGACTGCCTGTCGAGGAGCACGCTCCCGACCACGCTGACTCCGTCGACGATGGCGCAGCGATCGCCGCCACGAGGTCACTGCCGCTGCCGCACCAGGAAGTGATCGTCTTGTGCGTGATCGAGGGTCTCAGCCCAGCCGAGGCGGCCCACGTCCTCGGCGTTGCTGACGGCACCGTCCGCTCACGTCTCTCCCGCGCCAAGGCACAACTCCGGGAGGCACTTCCCAGCATCTATCTCGAAAGCACTCGATTCGGAGAAGACCATGTCTGAACCTCTCGGCCCTCGCGACGCAGCCCTGCGCGAACTTCTCGTGTCGACCGCCGACCATGCTGCACCCCGACTCTCTCCGAGGCGCAGCATCGTGGTCGCCGCTGTCGTGTCCGCTCTGTTGGGTGCCGTGATCGGCGGCGGGGCATCCGTCGCAGCGATTGCCGCTACCTCGTCGCAATCGGTACGCACCGTGCCTGACGCTGACGCCTTCCGGGACATCGTGCACGACGACGCCACCGTGTTCGGAAGCCCGATCTTGATCAATGCTGCAGGCACCACCCGGATCGAACTCGGCGAAAGGCCGGAAGGGGCGACACAGCTCGCCCTCGCCCTGCAGTGCGAGAACCCCGTGCGGTTCGACATCCGCGTCGACGGCGTCAGCCAAGGCTTCTACGACTGCGTGAGTGGCACCGGGGGCTCGACGTACCCGACAGTCGGCGCGGGTTCACACACCGTGACGATCGAGACAAGCAACTCGAACCCCTACACGCTGTTCTCCGCCTGGTTCACCCCGACGGTCTCGCCGGTATCGACAGAACAGAGCCAAGCACTTGCCGACGGTGTCGTGACCGAAGATGAGTACCGAGAAGGATTCGCGAGGTTCGAAGCATGTCTCGCTGAAGCCGGGTTCGCACTCTACGCGGTAGATGACACGGCGCCGATCATCGATTACTCGGTGCCCGGTGAGGCGGTGTGGTCGGGTGACGACGAACGCTGCTACTCATCGGAGTTTGTCGGACTGGATATCGAGTGGCAGATCTCACACGAGTAGGCGGCCGCTCGACCTCCCGCTCTAGCCGCCGAACTCGCCCTGCAGGATGAGCGGCGTCTGGTTCGCGGCGCAGGCACCGGTGATAGCCGAAATGGGTGCCTGCATGTCGGGGCTGAGGATCTCCCCGACCTGATCGGCGCGGGCGGACACGAGCGGTACGAGCTGTTCGAAGCTCTCGCGAAGCTCCGACTGAGCCGATCCCGCGAGGGCTCCGAGTTCGATCGACGCCTGATCGACGCGCGCGGCCCACTGGCCGGCATCCAGCTCACCGTAGAACGTGTACCCCTGGTCTGCGTTCATGAACGCGCTATAGATCACTCCGAATCGCTCGCAGTCCGCTGCGAGGGCGGCATCCGTCTCGAAGTCTTCGTCGGAGAAGGTGGGAATGGCGGTCCAGTCGACGCCCTCGGCGACGGTGACACTCAGCGTCTCGGTGGTTCGCTCGGTGATCGGCCAGGTCAGCGTCACGGGGCTTGCTGCGCACTCCCCCGAGAGTGGCGCTTGCCCGAGCATCATCGAATCCGAGAGCTCTACGGTGTAGAGGCCGCTGCCGCAGGCGAACTCGACCGACACCGAGCGAGCGCCGACCTCGAGCGGGAAGTCGACCCCAGGGAAGCCCGTCGGGCCGGTGCCGGACACTCCGGCCGGTGATGGCGATGGCGAAGCGGTCGGAGTGGGTGCACTCAAGGCGTTGCCCGCGCATCCGGTGAGCACGATGGATGCCGCGGCGAGCGCGCCGATCAGCATCCCACAACGCGTCAGTCGTCCGTCGTTCATGAGCCCCCGCTTCGATCGAACGTCAGTATGCCCATCGTCGCACGATGAAGACCTGTTTCGGCCCTGTCATTCAGGATGCGCGGACCGACGGATGCCGGCCGGGAGCCTCTCGCGCGGCACCCGATGCGGCCGTCTCTTCCTCCCCAGGATGCCGAAACAAAGACCTGTCCACAGGCACTTTTCGCGCGAGCGAGGCGGGCCCGCCAATGTCGGAGGTTGGTGATGTAGTGAAGACATGAACATCCTCACGGCAATGCGCGAGCGGCTCGATCAGCTCGCTGTGTTCGCCGAGCTGGATGTCGAGCCCACGGGTCTGCCTGCTGGCGCAGCGGCGCTGTCCGACGCGTCAGTGCTGGAGGTGCTCCGTCACGTCACGGCGATCGCCAATGATGCCGAGCGCCTGCAGTCGGTGATCGCCGGCGTCGCCGCCACCAGGTCCCGGCGCGACCAGGGGCACTCGGGTCTGGCAGCGGGCCAGGGCCACGCATCACCAGCTGCGCTGATCCAGTCGATCACGGGCGGGAGCCGCGCTGACGCCCTGCGCCAACTCCGCGTCGGGGCTGCGCTGCTCGACGAGGGCGAGGCCGCAGGCGCGGGCACGGATGCAGAGAACACCGACCCCGTTGGTGACGGCGACGACGCACCATCGCCCGACGTGGATCCCTTAAGGGCTGTTCCGTCCGCCCGGGAGCCGTGGCACGCGCCTCTCCGGGCGGCTCTCCTCAACGGCCGCCTGACGCCGTCCCAGCACGATGCGATCCGGGGCGGACTGGGGGAGCCCGAAGCCGAAGGCGTCGATCCGACGTCGGCCGCACTCGCCTGGGCAGTTGCGGCGGAAACACTCATCGACGAGGCAGACGACGGCGCATCTGTCGAGGAGTTGAGAAGCCGAGCACGGCAGGTGCGAGACATCCTTGACCCGACAGGAGCGGCATGCCGGTTCCAGAACCGGTACGAGAAGCGCTCCATTCGGATGTGGATCGACCAGCACGGCCAGCACCATGGCCACATCGCGTTCGACGACGAGATGGCGCTGTTCGTGCGGTCGATGTTCGCGGCAGCACTTCGACCCCGGCGCGGCGGACCCCGCTTCGTCACGGATGCCGAGCGCGCCGCCGCCGCAGACCTCGTCGCCGACCCGCGCACCAACGAACAGCTCGAGTACGACCTTCTCGTCGACGTCCTGCGCGCCGGTGCGGTAGCCGAGGCCGCCGACGTTTTCGGCGCCCGTCAGCCCGGCGTCCGCATGGTCATCGTCAAAGATCAGTCCGGCCCGCGCGACCCGCTCGGCCGCATGATCGCGACAGGTCATGCTGAAGACGGCGGAGATGCGCTCCCCGGACCCATCATCGACCGCACCCTGTGCCAGCACGGCTCGATCGACGTCACCGTCGACAACCGGGGCAACCCGCTCGACCTCGGACGCGAGCAACGCCTCTTCAGTGCGAAGCAGAAGCTGGCGCTCGCGATCCGCGACGGCGGCTGTGCCGGAATCGGATGCCCGGTGCCCGCCGCATACTGCGAATCGCACCACATCGATCACGTTGCAGACGGCGGCAGGACCGACATCGACCGCGGCATCCTGCTGTGTCGGTTCCACCACATGCAGCTTCACAACAACGGATGGCGCATCGTTCGCGACGGACTCGGCCCGTTCATCCTCATCCCACCGCCCGGCCACCGATCGCCGGACGGAGCCGAGACACCACCTCGGCAGCTCCGAACGAAAGCGCCGTGGGCCTGGGCGTGGGATCCGCCCCCGCCGCCTCAGCGACCGCCCTGGCGAACTCCGCCTTCGTCACCTGGCGCACCGCCGGCCAGGTCAGCGCCGCCCGAGCAGACTGGCAGCGCATCGCCCACGCTTGCCACGTCGACTAAACCGTCGCAGTCAAGATTGAAGATGCCTACACCGCCGGAGTCGCGCTACAGCGCTGTTCCGTGAGCAAATCTGACCGGACGCCGGCCGTCAGCGTGTGACGTCGTCGCGCCGCCAAGTCAGTGCCAGGAACACACCGATCAGCGCGACCACAGCACCGAAGCCAGCCGCGAACCAGGGCGTATCGGGCGGAATGTCGAGATAGGTCGTGATGCCGAGGATCCGCGCGAGACCCCACGGCAAAAGCCCCATCTCGTCGTTCCACAGCGTCAGCGCCGACTCGAGACCGACGAACCCGATCACCGCTGCGGGGATAGCCAGTCCGGCCCCGACACCGGCGAGCACCATTCCGGTAGCCCGACGTGCACCGAACTGGCTCGACAGCGCCCACCCCGCCGCGACGAACAACCACACGAACAGCGCGAACGCGATGGTGATGTAGATCGAACGGCGAAGCGGATCAGTCCAGAAGGCGAACCAGTACCCACCCGGCCCCGTGAACGAGAGCGCAAAGAGAGTGAGGATGCTGCGCAATACCAGCACGCCACCGACCGCGGCGATGACCGGCCACGGCGAGCGCTCCCGCACGAACAGCCGCACGACGACCAGGAATACCAGCCACGCTCCGAGCACGACAGCCAGATGCGTCCACGACAGGAACGAGGTCTGCACAGCACGAGTCGCCACGAGCAGACCGCCCGGCACGATGATCAGCAACCAGCGATCGAGAGGCAGCATCCCGAGCGTTGATTCTCGCGCCCGCCACGGCCTTGTCGCCGCAAGCCACGCAGCCCGCGCCGCCGCTGCGCCGGGCCTACCCACAAGTCGCGTCCGCGCTGCCAGCATCCCGATGACGACCCACGCCACGGCGAGCACAAGCAGGATGCGGGCAAACCACGCCATCACAAGGTCACGGTCCGCGCGCTCGACGCCCAGCTGCGCGGCGGTGAGGTTGTACGCCGGGTAGTCGACGTCGCCGGCATAGGTCGCGGTGTGGTCGGCGGCGAGCGCAACGAACGCATCGCGGTCACTCTGCCAGGCTGCGTAAGCCTCCGCTGAGAGGGTGTCGTGCCACTGCGCCTGATGCAGGATCATCGCCCGGTACGACGAGAGAAGATGCAGCACGTCGGCCTCGTACGAGAGGGTGCCGACAAACGCATCCCGCATCGCGGGGTCGCGCCAGGTGGCGGCATCCGTCCCCGAAACCAGCGCCTGCATCTCATCGACCGCGGCGGCCGCCCGCTCACCACCCGCGATCGCCTCGTCGATCTGATCTCGCGAGACCTCGTAAATGACATCGAGAACAGCAGAGTCGCCGGTGAGGATGTCCCACTCGAAGATCCACATCATCGGCGGCGGTTCGAGCCCGATCGCGAAGACTCGCTGCTCGGCAAAGGGCTCGATATACAGGCCCTGGGTGATCGCCTCACGAGAGAGCGCCGTCGCTTCGGTGATCGCCGACACGGTAGCGGGGTCGTCGCTGAACCACTCGCGCGCCCATCCGGCGGTGATAGCGGCGACGTCGGCATCCGGATCCCGCGCCAACACCCCCGCGAGCTGCGTATTCAGCTCATACAGCTGCCAGAAGCCGGTCTTCAGGTACAGGGTCATCGGGCCGGCCCGCCACGGTCCGCCATCCTGCGTCCAGACCCAGACGCCCTCGATGTGCGGGTTCTCGGCGAGCAGGGTCTGCAGCGCGTACTGGTACTCCGGACCGAGGTCGTTCGGGAACGCCCCGAAGTTCTCAAACTCGCGCCTGCTCTGGAACTCGATGATCCGGCGTTGATCGCCATGCGCGAGGGTGTCGTTGAGGGGCAGCCAGCTGTAGAAGTCGCCGAGCGTGTACTTCGTCGACACGATGAGCGCCGGCGAGTCGATCCCGGCCAGCACCTCGTCGTATGACTCCACGTTCGTGTGCATGTCTCCGACGGCGCCGACCCCGACGCTCCACGACCGGAAGATCACCTCACGATCGGATGCCTCGGCCTGCTCCGTGAACGCCGAGAGCATCGCCCGCACCTGGGGCGCCTCGGTCACGGCCAGCTTCGAAGACACGTCCCAGCCGTCGACGTCGTAAACCTCGCCGGCTTCGCCGATGCGGATCAGGATGCCGTCCAACGCCGGAGCCGCGGCGTAGAGCTCTTCGAGTCCCGTCGTGTAGACGTCCCAGAGTTCCGGGTTGGCAGTGTCGAGCGACCCGAACCGTCCCACGAGGTACTGCTCGAGCGGAGTCGTCAGCGCAAGCATGTCGGTGCGCAGGAACACGTCCATGCCCAGTTCGTCGGCCCGATCCCAGAAGGGCATGAACGCCTCTCGCAGGGCAAGCGCCCGCGCAGTGTGATCGTCGCCTCCCTCGTAGACACCGTCGACGCCGTCGAAGGTTACGTATTCGACGAATCCCGGGAATGCCACCGCGGTATAGCCCTCGGCCAGCACGTGACGCAGGAACGCATCGAACTCGTCATACGCCTCGGCGAGCGCGTCCTCGTCGATGTAGGGAGCCTCGGGCAGAATCACGTCTTCGAAGGCTCGGGATGCGTGGGAATAGTCGGTCCCGTCGGCCCAGGCGTCGGCATCCGGAACGACACCGACCGCGCCGAGGTCGACCATCCGGAACGGCAGACGGGAGCTCACCTCCACTCCCAGGTTCGCGGCTGCCGGCTCTCCGGCACGGATGCGGGCCGCGATGTCATAGATGCCTCGAACGGCGCCCGCCTCCCCCGCTGCCACGATCGTGAGCGCTGCCGCGTCACCCTCGAGGCGATAGGACTCGTCATCCGGGTCATCGCCTGCGATCACGGCTAGCGTCGCGTCGGCCCCCTGGCGCGGCGCGTCGGTCACGGCATCCATCAGCTCGTCGAGCGCAGCCTCGTAGCGGGGCCCGCTGGGCGCGTCGACGCTCGTGAACTGCGGCGGCGCGGCAACCTCCACCTCGGGGGCAACGGCCGGCGGCTGCGGCTGCATCTGGGCAGCGGGTTCGGTACGGATGCCGAGAGCGTCGGTCACGACCACGGCAACGCCCGCGCCGAGGGCAAGCAGAACGACGATCGTGACACCAGCGAGGATGCTGCGCCGCACCGCCGAACTCATTCCCTCACGCTACTGGGATTTCGGGTCAGGCGATGCGCGTGCCGGGCGGCAGCGTGCGCGAGGGCGTCCTGGTGCGCGACCCGCCCCACCACAGCAGCGCCCCTGCCAGCACGACCTGCACGGCGAGCCCCACGAACCAGCTCGGCGTCGTCTGGTTGTAGATATCCTCGGGCGTGAGCTGCTGCTGAGGCTGAGGCATCCGGGCGCAGTCGTCCCACGAAACGCTCTCTGACTCCGGCGGGATCTGGGCGCTGCGCACGAGGTACGAAAAGTTCCCGAACAGGTCTTCCGGGTACCCGCTCGAGTCGAAGCGCGCCGGTGTCGCGTCAGCGAGGATGACGAACGGGTTCGCCGACAGAATCCACCAGACCGTGTCGAACCTCGGCACCTCGTATGTCGTGGTCTCCCAGGGGCCGCACTCGGGCGGGTTGGAGGTCATGCCTGTCTCGTCGTCGTAAATGTAGGCGCGGTACGACTGCGTGACCTCGGTGCGGATCGCCGCGCCACCGAGCGTGAACGCTATCGGGGTACCGATGACGAGAGCCGCCACCACCAGGTAGGTGACGGCGACGGAGAACAGCGGACGAGCAACGATGCCGCTGAGACCCACACCGATCGCCGCAATGATCGCGATTTCCACGATCAGCACCACGAGAGAGACCAGCACGACGAGCGGGTCGACTCCGCCGCTCACGGCGGCGACGAGCATGAACGGCACGGCGATCACGGCGAACGAGAGTCCCGTAAGCCACGCGGCCAGGAACTTCGCGAACACGATCTCGGCCGTGGTTGCAAGCGTCACCTGCACGGGCGCGAGGTTTGCGGCATCCCGGTCACCGTTGATCGCGTTACCCGACAGGGTCGGCGAGACCAGCACTGCCAGCAGCAGCACCACGAAGACGACCACGGAGTAGACCCCGGCACCGGCGCCAGCGCCTCCCGCGTACGAGAACGAGAGCAGCGACAGGGCCGTCACCACGACGAGGATCGCGGCGAACACGCCGAGCATCACATACCAGGCGACGCTGCGCACCCGCTGGGTCAGATCGAGACGAACGAGCGTCCACAGGCGCGAACCGCTCATGCGCTCTCACCTCCGCGCAGGTCGAGGAACGTCTGTTCGAGGTCTCCGACGGCGGGAGCGAACTCCGTCACCGGGATGCCGCGCTCCACGAGTCGGCGCAGCGCCCCCGCGGCATCCTCGTCGGTCGCGAGCGGGATCAGCACATCGGAGCGGTCGACACGGACGGCGTCGGCGGGCCACTCGAGCGCCGCTGCGACGGATGCCGCAGCATCCGCTGGCTGCCCGAGTAGACGGATGCGCCAGTCGCGCGTGCGCCGCGCCGCGATCGCAGCGCCCGAGTCGACCGAACTCCCCTCCAGAAGGAACACCGCATCGTCGATGACCTCCTCGAGTTCAGCGAGCACGTGGCTTGACACGAGCACGGTGCGACCCTCGGCCGCGAATCGACGCAGCAGGTGTCGAAGCTCGACGCGGGCGGCAGGGTCAAGCCCTGACGCGGGTTCGTCGAGCAGGAGCACACGCGGGTCGTGCACCAGCGCGCGTGCAAGACCCAGACGCTGCTTCTGCCCACGCGAGAGCACGCGGGCAGGCGCTTTGGCCAGCGCAGTCAGGTCGACGAGCTCAAGCAACTCGTCGGCGCGCGCCTGCGCGGCATCCTTCGGAAGATCGTGCAGTCGACCGGTGACGATGAGCGTCTCTCGAGCGGAGAGGGCCCCCCAGGTACCGAGCGCGTCCGGCATCCAGCCGAGCAGTGCACGGGCCGCGTGCGGCTGCTCGATCGGGTCGACGTCGCCGATGCGAATCGTTCCGGCATCCGGGGTCAGGAGCGACGCGAGCATGAGGAAAAGCGTCGTCTTGCCCGATCCGTTGGGACCGACAAGCCCCGTCACCGCACCAGCCCGGGCGTGCAGGGAAACGTCGCGAACTGCCTCGACCTTGCCGAACGAGCGACGCAGACCGGTCGCGACAATGCCCGTTGCGGCGGCACCGGCTGGGTCGATGGCGGCATCCATGTGCCCACCCTACGCGAGGCGAGTGATCAGTCCCGCGGAAGGGTTCCGCATCTCACGCCACCCAACGTTGTGTAGCATGTATACATGCTCTTCGATGAGCCAGGGTCGTGGTCACCGCGGGGGCGAGACGGGACGCGACGAGACTGGGGACTGATCGCGCTCGTGTGTGGCGTGGCGCTCGCAGTGGGAGCATCCCTGGCCGCTGCGAACACGGTGCGCACACAACCACCCGATCGCGGCGCCGATCCGCGAGTCAGTGTCATCGAAACACCCTGATGCGCACGTCGATCGGTCGGGGGCGTCGATTGAGCAGGTATACATGTGCATGTGTACGCCAGGAAACGGCCACGCTGGTGTCATGGCGCCACGTGAGTCCCCGGATGTCTGGACGGCGTACGTCAGCGAACTGGGAGTCGCACTCGCACGTGCGCGAGCTGCCCGAGGGTTGTCACAAGAGCGCGTCGCACATGCCGCAGGGCTGTCAACCTTCACGTATCGCAAGCTCGAGAAGGGCGAATCCAACCCCGGGACACCCGCGAACCCGCGGCTTCGCACCCTGGTGTCACTGGCCGAAGTACTCGAGGTCCCACTCGCCACGCTTCTGCCGCCCGATACCCGAGGCGTCGCGCCGGGGCGCTGAACCCGCTCCCAGCCTTGGCGTTGCCGATGTCAGAGGTGCCCGGTGTACTGGACAGACAGTGCCCACTCCCCCGATCTCAGGCGACACCACGCGGAGATCGACGCAACAAGGAGCGGCCTGATGTGCGACTACGACTGGTGCACGACCCAGCATCCTGCCGGCATCCACCCGAGTGACGACGATCACCGCAGTTCCGGGGTGGCGACGCCGACTCCGGTCCGCCGTGTCGACGAGACCGGTGATGGAACGGATGTCGATCTGGAGGTCGGTCTCATCCGACGACGCACCGACGGACAGACCTGGCTCGTGCTTGATGCGGGGAACGGAATCGGCATTGAACTCGCGCTCGACGGGGCGCGGCGAGTGTTCCGGGCCCTCCTGCGCGAGGAAGCGCTCAAGAGCGCCCTCGATCTGTGACCCACCGCGTCATCCTGGCTCGGAGGCCACAACGGCGACGATATCCGGCGCTGCGCGCGGCAGCACGAGACGCGCAAGGGTCCCGCCGCCGACGGAGGGAAGCAGCTCGATACCGATGCCGGCCTGGTCGGCGAGTTTCTTCGCTATCGACAGACCTACCCCGGCTCCGGGTATCGCGTTGTCGCGCGCATAGTCGGAGCGGTAGAACCGTTCAAAAGCGCGACGCCGCTCAGTCTCGGTCATGCCGACACCGGTGTCACGGATCTCGACGATGGGACCACGACCGTCGAGAACATCGGTACTGACGACGACCTCGCCGCCGGCCGGTGTGAACCGGATCGCATTGACGAGGACCTCCGTCAGGATGGCGCGAAGAGCGCGCGTGTCCACGTTGGAGTATCCGACTGCTCGGTCACTCACCCGCAACGCGACACCGCACTCGTCGGCAAGGGCACGGTGGTTGGCGACAGTAGCTCCCGCGATGATCGCGACATCGGCGGCATCCCGCAACATCGCGATCGACTCGCGGCCTCGTCTATCGCTGTGAGTCGCTGGGCAACCGACTCCGGCACATCACTCATCAGGGCGAGGTCAGTCTCCCCGAGCAGGACGGTGAGTGGCGTACGCAGCTCATGCCCGACGGAGTCGAGAAAGCGATCACGCACCTCGATGGCCTCCACGAGCTCGGTCACGTCGTGGGCGATGATGGCGGCGCCGACGACCTCGCCATCGGTGGAGATCGGGAACATTCGGTAATGCACAGCTACCTGATTACCGGGGGTTCCGAGCCAAGCGACATGCTCGATTGTCAGCATCTGCTCAATGAGCGTCGGCACTGCCCTGTCGGGGAAGGTGACGGGACTGAGGTGATCGGCAGCGAACACGCGGTGATCACCGAGACCCGGGAGCCGGAAGTCGATCTTCGCGTGCCGGGCCAGACGCTTCGCCTTCGCGTTGATGCGAAGGAGTTCCCCCGCACGGTCGAAGACCACGACGGCGTCTTCCGTGCCCTTCTCGATCGCGGTCATCGTGGCAACATCCGCCGCTCGCGCCCGGGATTCCTCTTCGAGTCGCGCCATCGTCAGGTCTGTCGCTCGCTGGTTCTCGCGCAGAGTCCGCCCGACGATGTGAGCCGACGCCGCGAACACCGACATCATGACGGGGGCCAACACGAACGGCACCCAGTCCACCGGCGCTTGCGGCCAGTCATCCGTCACCACCGCGTGGGACGCGGGGACGGATGCCGACAGAATCACACCGATCACGATCGAGATCGGGTCAAAGGCGAGGGCCAGCCAGCTCAAGGGGAGGATGACGAGCGCGCTGGCCAGCTGCAGGTCGTGCGAGAGCGGGGCCGCGATGACGGCCGTGGCGACGATATCGAGCAGGGGAATAACCGCGAGCCAGCGTGTCCCGATGACGGTACCGCGGCGATCGACCCAGAAGACAGCGATCGTTCCGGCGATCAGGACGGTGAAAGAGATCGACACGGGGGCCAGCAGCGGGAACCCGTCAACGACGATTCCCCCGATGAGGGTTACCGCCGAGATCAGGAGGATGGCGAGCTGCGCCCACGGCTGCACCCGCAGCGTGTCCGCCTGGGTACTGGCCAAGGACATCACCCCCTGTGGCACGCCACCATGCCACCACTACCGTGGGCCTAGGCTCCCGCGCGGTGCTCGGAGTGTCAACCCCTAGCTGAGAGTTTCGGCGCCGAACACCTCGACCCCGAGATCGGCGTGATCGACGAACACTCCGTCGAGACCGGCCCGCTGCAGCACCGCCCACTCGCTTCGCCAATCGCCGTACTCCGCGATGGTGCCCGCCTGAAACTCGGGAAGAAGAAACGCGTTCTCGGGCCGACATGTCCACGTGAAGACGGCGAGGCCCCGTTCCTGCGCCCGGGCGACCAGCGGTACCGGACCGGTCGCGCGACCTTCGGCATCCGGGGCGAGGATGATCGTCTTGTCGGGACTGATGCCGTCGACCTCGGCGGCGAGGACGTCCAGCCCGTCGGGCGTCATCCAGTCGGCGTAGCTTCGCGCAGCCGGGTCGTCGAACTGATCGGCGGGGGTCCCGGCAGCTTCGATCAAGAACACCAGCTCAGCGCTCGTGCCCCGGGCCCGCATCTGTCGCAGCACTGTCAGTTCGAACGACTCGATCACGACGCGACGCTCGCCCCACCCGGATGCCACGAGTTCGGCATCCAGCAGCGCCGCCATGTCCCAGCCGAGGGATGCGAAGTATGCGGCGTGTTTGATCTCAATAACGGGGAGTACCTCGCGACCACCCGCGCGATGGTCATCGAGCAACGCGAGCAGGTCTCGGAGTCGCAGCGGCGGTTCCTGGTCGTCGAAGGCCGCGCTTCCCGGACGGATGCCGGGAATCCGCTCCCGACATCGCAGGGTTGCGAGCTCCTCCCAGGTGAAGTCCTCGGCAAACCACCCAGAGTGGTCGAGCCCGTCGATCCGTTTGATCGTTCGGCGGTCCGCGAACTCGGGACGGTCGGCGACATCCGTCGTCGTCGACAGCTCGTTCTCGTGACGGATGACGAGAACCCCGTCCCGGGAGACGACGATGTCGGGCTCGACGGCATCCACCCCCATCTGGATCGCCAACTCATAGGAGCTGCGCGTGTGTTCGGGGCGGTAGCCGGGCGCACCACGGTGACCGATGATGAGGGGCCTGCTCACGCGCTCAGGCTAGTCGTTCATAGCGGCTTCACAGCGGCCACCCGTCATTCACGTGCACCCGTCCGATAGCCTTGATCAACAGCAGACGGCTGTTTTTCACGAACTTTGGAGTGTGAACTCGTGGCGGCTGGAAACAACCCCGCATTCAACAACCCCGCGTTCCAGGAGCAGGGCGCAGGCCGCGCTTTCCCGACGAGCGGCCAGACCGGGTCCGGGGCGCAGACGAAGTACGCGCCCCCGGCTGCAGCAACGGACGCTGCGGTCAACGCGCAGCTGGAGGGTGCTTACGCAGCACCGTCGGCTGGCGCAATCGAGACCGGACGGATGACTGTCGAAGACACCGTCATCAAGACGATCGGCCTGTTCGCGATCCTGCTGGTGACCGCGGTTGCCGGGTGGATCTGGACGATGGCACCGGTCACCGCGACCAATCCGAACCCGACGATGGCGCCGTGGATCATCGGCGCTCTCGGCGGGTTCGTACTCGCGATGGTCGTGATCTTCACGTCGCGCAAGAAGATCCGCCCCGCTCTCATCTGGGGCTACGCGGCTTTCGAGGGTCTGTTCATCGGTGCCATTTCGGCATTCTTCGAGTTCATCTGGCCCGGCATCGTCATCCAGGCAACGATCGGAACGCTCGCGGTTGTCGGCGTGACGCTCGCGCTGTTCGCGAGCGGCAAGATCCGCGCCTCGAAGCGGGCGACCAAGATCTTCATGGTCGCGATGATCGGCTACCTCGTCTATTCGTTGGTCAACGTGCTGCTGATGATCTTCAACGCCCCCATCGCTGGCGGTGCCTTCGGCATGTCGAGCACGATCGAGATCTTCGGCATCCCGCTGGGTGTCATCATCGGCCTGTTCGTTGTCATCATGGCCGCTTACTCGCTGGTGCTCGACTTCGACTCGATCCAGCAGGGTGTGCGCAACGGCGCCCCGCGCCAATACGCCTGGCTCGGCGCCTTCGGCATCATGGTCACGGTCGTGTGGCTGTACGTCGAAATCCTGCGCATCCTCGCGATCTTGCGCGGCAGCAACTGACGCTCTGATCTAGGGAAGGGCCGCCCACTCCTCGGAGTCGGGCGGCCCTTCTGCATCCGTCGCACGGCCCGCGCCCGGGATCCGTAGCACCCCTCGCCCCCACCCATGTCGCAACGGCGCATACTTTCCCCGACACGCCGTGCACACACACCAGACGCCCGGCGCGTCGGTCATCCCATGCGCCGTTGCGACGCAGAACTGGAGGATCCGGCGACGCGCGAGAGAGGGTCAGCGGCTGACGGGGTCGGCCAGGACTGCGCGAACCGCGGTGCCGAGGGCGCGCATGGATGCCGCAGCATCCATCGCCGCCGCCGCGGCTCGTCCCGAGGCCGAAAGCTCTGCGCGACGATTCCGATCCGAGAGGACGTCGATGAGCGCCGCGCCGAGGGCGTCGATGTCGCCATCGGCGACGAGCACCCCGCCCCCGTGCGCGAGCGTGTCGCGGGGCCCATAGGGCATGTCGTATGCGACGACGGGAACGCCGGCCGCCAGCGCCTCGAGGATGACGAGAGGCTGCCCCTCGTTCGTGCTGGCGAGCACGAGGACGTCGGCGGATGCCCAGGCCTGCGTCGCTGGATCGGCGACGTGACCGATCCACTCGACAGCATCCGCGATACCCAGCTCTGCCGCCAGAGCTCGTAGCTCCGCGCCCGACGCGCCGTCGCCGTAGACGCACACGTGAGCGGCGGGCACCGCGGCACGCACCGCGGGAAGCGCGCGCAGCACATGATCGACGCGCTTGCGAGGAATGAGCGAGTTCAGGATGACGATGCGGCCGGCAACGGGATCGCTCGGCGCGGATACGACCGGCGCAGGATGCGGAACGACGAACGATCGCAGCCGCTGCGCACCGAACCGACGCTCGACGTCGTCGCGCTGCGAGGGCGTGAGCCACAGCACCCCGTCGAACCGGTCGGCGATCTCGAACCACCGCTGCCACGCGGCATCCATCGGCGAGTCCCACCGGAACGGCGAAAGGACATGGCAGGCGTGCGTCGTATGCAGAACACGGATGCCGGCATCCAGCGCCGGCTCCCCTGCGGCCACCAGCGTCTCGCCGATCTGCCGCGCCTCGCACAGCACCACGACCGGCGTGCGTGCGACCTCGGCACCACCGTCCGTTCGTTCGGCTGCGACAGCGTTCAGCCAGGCGCGGTAGAGACCACCGAACCCCGGAAGCCACCCGATCACGGCGCCGCCGTCGTGGACACGAACCGGAGCGTCAGTCAGGTGCCACGCGGCATCACCGCTGACGATCGGGAGCTCGAGCACAGTCTCACCGTCGGCGTCAGTAATGGCTCGTGTCGGCCACGGGGATGACGGCACCGGCCCCGGAATCGCCGCGCGCCGCAGCCAGGATGGATCCGAGCGTGCGTCATCGAACAGATTCCGAAGGCTCTCCCCGCTGCCAAGGAGCCCTCGGCGCACCCACTCGGCTCGGTGGGCATCGTGATCGGCGGTCTCCCCCGGATCGACGGTCAGGAGCGTGACGTAAGCACCGGCGGCTGCCATGTCGGCAGCTCGTCGAAGCACCGAGATCGTGAAGCCGCCGTCGAGGTCCGGGATCAGCCGCGAAGCAAGCACGAGATAGCGCGCCGCCGGCAGTTCATCGCGCACCGAGGGAGCTACTCCCACTCGATAGTCCCCGGGGGCTTGGAGGTGACATCCAGCACGACGCGATTGACCTCACGCACCTCGTTCGTGATGCGGTTCGAGATGCGCGAGAGCACGTCGTACGGCAGTCGCGTCCAGTCGGCGGTCATGGCGTCTTCACTCGAGACGGGGCGCAGCACGATCGGATGCCCGTAGGTGCGCCCGTCACCCTGAACACCCACCGACCGCACGTCGGCCAGGAGCACGACGGGGCACTGCCAGATCTCTCCGTCCAGTCCCGCCTTGGTCAACTCTTCGCGGGCGATGGCGTCGGCATCACGCAGGATCTCGAGACGGTCAGCGGTGACCTCACCCACGATGCGGATGCCAAGACCGGGCCCCGGAAAGGGCTGGCGACCCACGATGACCTCGGGGAGCCCCAGCTCGCGCCCGATCGCGCGCACCTCATCCTTGAAGAGGGTGCGAAGCGGCTCGACCAGCTCGAACTGCAGGTCGTCGGGAAGCCCGCCGACATTGTGGTGGCTCTTGATGTTCGCGGTTCCCGCGCCGCCGCCGGATTCGACGACATCGGGGTACAGGGTCCCCTGCACGAGGAAGCGGATGGGTTCGCCGTCGGCCTTGGCCTCGTCGACGAGTTCGCGCTGGACCCGCTCGAAGGCGCGGATGAACTCGCGTCCGATGATCTTGCGCTTCTGCTCGGGATCGCTGACCCCGGCGAGGGCCTCGAGGAACGTCTCCCGGGCGTCGACGGTCACCAGTCGCACGCCGGTCGAGGCGACGTAGTCCTGCTCGACCTGTTCACGCTCGCCCTTGCGCAGCAGCCCGTGGTCGACGAAGACCGCGACGAGCTGGTCGCCGACGGCCTTGTGCACGAGGGCTGTCGACACGGCAGAGTCCACACCGCCCGACAGTGCCGAAAGCACGCGTCCCGAGCCGACCTGCGCGCGGATCCGATCGACCTGCTCAGCGATGACGTTGCCGCTGTTCCAGTCGGCGGGAAGACCCGCGGCCTTGTGCAGGAAGTTCTCGATGATCCGCTGGCCGTGATCGGAGTGCTTGACCTCGGGATGCCACTGCACGCCGTACATGCGACGCGCGTCGTTTCCGAACGCGGCGACCGGGGTGGCTCCGGTGCGAGCGAGCACCTCGAACCCCGCGGGAGGCTCCGAGACCTGATCGCCGTGACTCATCCACACGTTCTGGTCGGCGGGCTGACCGTCGAACAGCACGCTCTCGTCGCGGATGATGCTGGCATCCGTCGCGCCGTACTCGCGCAGGCCCGTGTTGGCCACGACGCCGCCGAGAGCCTGAGCCATTACCTGGAATCCGTAGCAGATGCCCAGGGTCGGCACGCCCAGATCGAACACGCCCGGGTCAAGCGTCGGCGCGCCGGGTTCGTACACGGACGAGGGCCCGCCCGACAGGATGATGCCGATCGGGTTCTTCGCGGCGATCTCGGCGGCCGTCGCGGTGTGCGGCACGAGCTCGCTGTAGACGCCCGCCTCTCGCACGCGACGGGCAATGAGCTGGGCGTACTGCGCGCCGAAGTCGACGACGAGGACGGGTCGCTGCGAGGTCTCGGTCTGTTCTGTCACCGGATGCTTTCGGTCGGCGCCCCTGGAACCCAGGAGCGTTGGGTCAGGAGACTGTGGGGTTCTGGCGGGTCAGGCTGGATTGCTCAGCGAGATCGTGACTCTCGGACTCGCGCGCAGCGAGGTAGGCCTTGACCTCACGGGCGACGCGAGCCTCCATGAAGAAGGAGAGGAAGGGGACGATCCCGCCGAGCGCAAGCGCGATGAAGCGACCGAACCGCCACCGCATGAGGCTCCAGATGCGGAAGCAGGCGAAGAGATACACGACGTAGAACCAGCCGTGGCCGACGAGGATCGACAGCGACACGTTGACACCATCGCCCGCCGACTCGAGATCGCAGCCGAGCCCGCCCGGAACGAAGAGCGAATACCACTCGCATCCGGGGCCGACCAGCACCGGCGCAAACCAGAGGAAGCCTCCGGAGCCGCCGGCGAACAGCTCGACGTGCAGCGGCGAGTACTTGAGGATCATCTCGGCCAGCAGCAGAAGCAGCATGACACCGGTGATGATCGAAGCGACCTGGTAGAAGGTCAGGGCTCCGCGAATAGCCGGGAAAGACGACGGTTTCGGCTCGCGGGGCATGGGCCCATTCTAGCCGCCGGTCGCGCCGGCGCTTCCCGAGCCGGATGCCGCAGCGGCGGCATCCTCGAACTCTTCGACTTCCTTCTCCCACGCGTCCTTGGCGAGGCGGTACCAGAAGTAGAAGGCGAAGCCCGCGAAGACCACCCACTCGGCGGCGTAGAAGATGTTCAGCCAGTTCACCGTGGAGCCTGCATCCGGAGCGGGCGAGGCGATGTCCACGAGTCCCGCCGGCGCAGACTGCGAGGCGATGTAACTGCGATAGACGTCAAGGCCCACGGTGTCATGCCACTGAGCGAGCAGGGCCGCGGGCGACATCCGGGTCATCGTGAAGGGAAGCTCCCCCCGCGGCGGCGGCACCGGACCCTCGTCCGAGATCAACCGACCGACGACCGTCACGGACTCCCCCGCGACCGCAGTCTGCTCGAGCGCCTCGGCGGCGGATTCGGCGACGGTGAGCGTCGGCGCCCAGCCGACGGCGACGGCCACGGATGTCGGCGTCGCGGTGTCGGCGATACGCAGCTGACCGGTGACCCAGAAGCCTTCGACGCCGTCGTTGAAGCGCGACGAAACGACAAGGAAATCCTCGGGAACCCACGTGCCCGTCACCTCGACGCGCTGGCCCACGAGCGGCTCGGGAAGGTACTCGCCGGGCCCGGCGATCTCGGCGAGCGGCCTGACCTCTTCGGTGGTCCCGGGCGGGAGTGGGTCGGTGTCGATAGCGCGCGAGAGCTGCCACTGCCCGAGCCACGCGAACACCCCCGCTACGACGAGCGCGAGCAGCAGGACGCCGATCCAGCGGGGTCGGAGCATGACCTCCCGCAGGGTCGGGGGAAAGACTGTCTGGTCTGTCATCCGCCCGTATACGGCGCGACGACCACGTCGACGCGCTGGAACTCCTTGAGGTCGGAGTAGCCGGTCGTTGCCATCGACTTCTTCAGCGCCCCGATGAGGTTCGCGGTTCCGTCAGCCACCGGAGCCGGCCCGTAGAGCACGGACTCGAGGTTCGTCACCTGGTCGACCTTCACCCGACGTCCGCGCGGAAGCTTGGAGTGATGAGCCTCCGGGCCCCAGTGGTATCCGCGGCCCGGCGCGTCGGTCGCCCGCGAGAGCGCAACGCCGAGCATGACGGCATCCGCGCCCATGGCGAGCGCCTTGACGATGTCACCGGAGGTGCCCACACCGCCGTCGGCGATGACGTGGACGTAGCGCCCGCCCGACTCGTCGAGGTAGTCGCGGCGCGCGCCGGCGACGTCGGCGACTGCCGTGGCCATGGGTGCATGGATGCCGAGCACGCCGCGCGTCGTCGAGGCCGCACCGCCGCCGAAGCCGACGAGCACACCTGCCGCGCCCGTACGCATGAGGTGCAGGGCTGCAGTGTAGGTCGCGGCGCCACCGACGATGACGGGGACGTCGAGGTCGTAGATGAACTTCTTGAGGTTGAGGGGCTCGTCGACGCTCGAGACGTGCTCGGCCGAGACCGTTGTGCCACGGATGACGAACAGGTCAACGCCGGCGGCGACAACGGTTTCGTATAGCTGCTGCGTGCGCTGCGGGGTCAGGGCTCCTGCCACCGTGACGCCGGCGTCCCGGATCTGTTGGAGGCGCTCCCGGATGAGTTCGGGTTTAATCGGCTCGGAGTACAGCTCCTGCATCCGGCACGTCGCCGTCGCCTCATCCAGGGAGGCGATCTCGGCCAGCAGCGGCTCGGGGTCGTCGTACCGGGTCCACAATCCCTCGAGGTCGAGCACGCCGAGCCCACCGAGCTGACCGAGCATGATCGCCGTCTGGGGGCTCACAACCGAGTCCATCGGCGCGCCGAGCACGGGGATGTCGAACTGGAACGCGTCGATCGACCAGGCAGTCGAGACATCCTCGGGGTTGCGGGTGCGGCGCGAGGGTACGACGGCGATGTCGTCGAACGAGTACGCGCGGCGAGCCCGCTTGGCGCGGCCGATCTCGATCTCCATGGTCACGCGCCCCAGCCTACCGGTGGCACGGACTCATGCATCCGGGACCCGTGCCTCACGCGAGCTCACCAGGGCTCGTCGCCACGCGGCGCGACATCTCGGACGGCGCGCATCGTGGTCGGGAAGCACGTCTCGAACAGCTCATGGATGCCGTCATCGGCGTCCACTTCGTCGATGAGGCGCAGCCCGATCATGGTATTGATCAGCATCCCCTCCGCAAGGAAAGATTGGGCGGTGTCGGCATCGAATCCGGCCTCGTCGCGGAGGAAGCGCCAGACCTTCACGAAGCCCTGGCGGGCGGCGGGTCCGATCACCGGATGACCGCCGAGAAGGAACGCGTGCGAGAGGGTCTGGTGGAGTCCCCGTACCTGGAGAAGCCGAAGATAGACAGCCCCCATACGCTCCTGCGCCGGAGCGTCGGCGGGGGCGTCGAGTTCGGCGCGGAATCCGTCGAGCAGTTGATCGAGGGCGTCGTGCAACACAGCCAGGAACAGGGACTCCTTGGTCCCGAAGAGCCTCACGACATAGGGCTGACTGACTCCGGCAGCGCGCGCCACCTCGTCCGTCGTGGCCCCCTCGTATCCGCGAGCGCCGAAGACCGCGTGAGCTGCCAGCAGGATCTCGGCGCGGCGCTCGTCGGAGCTCATGCGCCGTTGCGTGCCGTTCTGAGCCATGCTTGACATGTTATCAGTCGATTACTACAGTCCAAGTAATCATTCGATTACATCAACGGAGGTACCCGTGACCGCCACGCTCGATCCGGCTCCCGCGCAGCCCTCTGAGCACGCCGCGCCGCGGCCGCGTGCGTTCGGCCTGGTGGTCGCCGCCGCATCGGTTCCGATGTTCATGGCGACTCTCGACAACCTCGTGATGACCAACGCGCTTCCGGTTCTGCACCGCGACCTCGGCGCGAGCGTCGAGGAACTGCAGTGGTTCGTCAACGCCTACACGCTCGCCTTCGCCGGCGCGATCCTGCTGGCATCCGCCCTGGGCGACCGGTTCGGGCGCCGGACGGTCTTCGCGATCGGAATCGCCGTCTTCGGGATCGGATCGGTGCTCGCAACTCTCAGCACCGATCCGTCGCAGCTGATCGTCGCTCGCGCCGTTCAAGGACTCGGCGGGGCCGGCATCTTCCCTCTGTCGCTCGCTCTGCTCTCAGGTGGCGTCTCCCCCGAACGTCGCCCGCTCGCCATCGGGATCTGGGGTGGCGTCTCGGGTCTCGGGGTCGCCGTCGGTCCGCTCGTGGGCGGCGCGATCATGGAGGGGTGGAACTGGCAGGCGATCTTCTGGCTGAACGTTCCGATCGCGATAGTCGCGATCCCCTTCGCCCTGTGGGCTCTGCGCAACGACCGCGGAGCACGCGTGCGCCTCGACCTGATCGGCGCCGTCATGATCGCCCCGAGCGTCGTCCTGCTGGTCCACGCGATCGTTCGCGGCAACGACGACGGCTGGGGATCATTCGGGGTCATCGCGGAGCTTGTCGCCGGCATCACGCTCCTGGCGGGATTCGTCGCCTGGCAGGCGCGAGCATCGGCTCCCCTCGTTCCTCTGCGCCTGTTCCGCGACCGAAGCTTCACCGTGACCAATATCGCGGGCTTCGGCTTCAGCTTCGGCACGTTCGGCGCGATCTTCCTGCTCATCCAGTACATGCAGGTTGTGCAGGGCGCCTCGCCCTGGGAGGCGGCGGTGCGTACGACGCCGTGGACGCTGGCGCCGATGGCGATCGCACCGCTCGCGGGTCTTCTCGCACCGCGTATCGGCACCCGCATCCTGATGGTCGTGGGGCTCGTGCTGCAGGCGACAGCGCTGCTCTGGATCGCCGCCATCCTGGATCTCGACACCCCCTACGTCGCGATGATCGCCCCCTTCGTGATCGCCGGCGTCGGGATGGGCCTCGTGTTCGCACCCTCGGCGACGGCGCTTCTGGCTACCCTCGGCATCGTCGATCACGCGAAGGCATCAGGTGTCAACTCGACGGTGCGCGAAATCGGACTCGCCCTCGGTACCGCGGTGCTCACGGCGATCTTCCTCGGCGCCGGCGGGGAGCTGGTTCCCGACCTCTACGTCGAGGCGGCGCGGCCCGCGGTGTTCGTGGGAGGCATTGTGCTGGTGATCAGCGCGGTCGCTGCCCTCTGGCTGCCTGCGGGACGTTCCGCGTCGGAGTCGCCGGCTCAGCCCGTCGCGACCTCGGCCGTCGCCGGCACGAGCACGCGCTCGGGGCAGGTGTAGATCGCGAGGCTTGAACCGCGACTGAAGCCGACGAGGGTCATCCCGGATGCCGCGGCAAGTTCCACCGCGAGAGACGAGGGTGCGCTCACTGCGGCGAGGAGCGGGATGCCTGCCAGCCGTGCCTTCTGGACGAGCTCGAACGAGCCGCGCCCCGAGACCTGCAGCACCGTTCCCGAGAGCGGCAGTCGGTCTTCGCGCACCGCCCACCCGACGATCTTGTCGACGGCATTGTGGCGCCCGACGTCCTCACGCAGGCACAACAACTCCCCCTCAGCGGTGAAGAGGCCCGCCGCGTGGACGCCGCCGGTCCGATCGAACAGGGCCTGGCTCTGCCGCAGCACCTCGGGCAGACGCGCCAGGATGCCGGCATCGACCCGGATGCCGTCGCCGGCGACGTCGAAACGCGATTGCTTGCTGACAGCCTCAATCGAGGTGGTGCCGCAGATACCGCAGGCTGAGGTCGTCGTGGAATGGCGAGCATGGGCATCCCTCGGGGGAATGGCGCCCCGGCCGAGGACGGCGTCGATGACGTTGTAGGTGTTCTCTTCCCGGCGACCGAACTCATCGAATCCGGCACAGTAGCGCAGCGAGGCGAGTTCATCGCGCGCGGCGATGACACCCTCCGAAACCAGGAAGCCGGCCACGAGGTCGAAATCGTCGCCGGGAGTGCGCATCGTCACCGACCACGACGTGCCGTCGATCCGGATCTCGAGCGGCTCTTCGCGGGCCACGACATCCTCCCGCGTCGATGTGGTTGCGGCATCCGCGCCGTCATTCCACCGCACGCGGGTCACGCGGTGCCGCGTCATCCCTGTTGCCATCCGGACCCCTTCGTTCAGCTCCCATTGTGCCCCGCACCTGCGCGACGGGGCCGGATGCCGAGGATCGGCGTTAGTCTCGGGAGAACAGGTCGACGTCGACCGGCGGCGTGGAGAGGATGAGCCGCTCCCGCCGGAGAGTCCACCCGGAGAATCCACCATGGCAAAGTCCGCCCCCACCGCAGATATCGACGAGTCGAAGCTCCGTGTCTCGGCGCCTGCGACCGAAGCCGTCGGCGTTCCCGCCGTGATGCACGCCCTCGAGATGTCGATCGAGCAGATGGGCCTCGTGCGCAGCGCCCGGACGCTGCTGCGGGTGAACCAGAAGGACGGGTTCGACTGCCCCGGCTGCGCGTGGCCCGAGGAAGACAAGCGTCACATCGCCGAGTTCTGCGAGAACGGCGCGAAGGCCGTCGCCGAAGAAGCGACGGTGCGCCGCGTCACCGCCGACTTCTTTGCGCAGCACTCGGTCGCCGAGCTGCTGACCCATGACGACTACTGGCTGGGCCAGCAGGGGCGCCTGGTCGAGCCGATGATCCTCGACGAAGGTGCGACGCACTACCGTCCTGCCAGCTGGGATGAAGCGCTCGACCTGATCGCCGACGAATTGCGCGGGCTCGACAGCCCCGATGAGGCGATCTTCTACACCTCCGGCCGAACCTCGAACGAGGCCGCCTTCCTCTACCAACTGCTGGTGCGGGGCCTGGGCACCAACAACCTCCCCGACTGCTCGAACATGTGCCACGAGTCAAGCGGCGTCGCGCTGTCGCAGACGCTCGGCATCGGCAAGGGCACGGTGTCGATCGAAGACATCCACAACGCCAGCCTCATCATCGTCGCGGGGCAGAACCCCGGCACCAACCACCCGCGCATGCTGAGCGCCCTCGAGAAGGCGAAGATGAAGGGCGCGACGATCGTCGCCGTGAACCCTCTTCCCGAGGCCGGCCTCATGCGGTTCAAGAACCCGCAGATCCCGCGTGGTGTGATCGGTGACGGCACCCCGATCGCCGATGAGTTCGTACAGATCCGGATGGGCGGCGACCAGGCCCTGTTCCAGGCGCTGGCCAAGCACCTGCTCGAGCAGCACGAGCGTCGCGTCGACGCGGGAGAGCCCGGCATCCTGGATGCCGACTTCTTGACGCAGCACACGAGCGACTTCGCCGCCTACGCGGACCTCATTCAGGCGGCATCCTGGAGCGAGTTCGAAACGGCGACGGGCCTCAGCGAAGCACGGATGCGGGAGATCGGCGGTCTTGTGATCGCGTCCCCCGCGACGATCGTGTGCTGGGCGATGGGCCTGACCCAGCACAAGCATTCGGTCGCGACGCTGCGCGATGTGGTCAACCTGCTCCTCCTGCAGGGGAACGTCGGGCGCCCGGGCGCTGGGGTGTGCCCGGTGCGCGGGCACTCCAACGTGCAGGGCGATCGCACCATGGGGATCTACGAGAAGATGCCGGAGCCGTTCCTCGAGGCCCTCGACGCGGAGTTCTCGTTCGCCGCTCCGCGCAAGCACGGCTACGACACCGTCGAAGCGATCCGGGCGATGCGGGACGGGAAGGCACGCTTCTTCATGGGGATGGGCGGGAACTTCGTCTCCGCCACCCCCGACACCACCGTGACCGAAGCCGCCATGCGAAACCTGCGCTTGACGGTCGAGGTCTCGACCAAACTCAACCGCTCGCACCTCGTGACCGGCACACGCGCCGTCATCCTGCCGACCCTCGGCCGCACCGATCGCGACCATCGCGGCGGAATCGACCAGCGCGTGACGGTCGAGGACTCGATGGGCGCCGTCCACGCCTCGCGGGGGCGCCTGAAGCCCCCCGCCGACGACATGCTGTCGGAAGTGGCGATCGTCGCGCGGATCGCCGAGCGCCTGTTCACCGGGCCCAACGCCCTGCCCAACGCTCCGCAGGCCGATTGGAAGGCCATCGAAGCCGACTACGCAACAGTGCGCGCGCACATCGAGGCAGTCGTTCCCGGGTTCGACGATTACGAGGCGCGCATCGCAAAGGGCCGCACCTTCTTCCTCCCGAATGGCCCCCGCGACGAGCGCCGCTTCACCACGGTGACGGGTAAGGCGATCTTCACGGCCAACGAACTCGAGTATCCGAAGATCCCCGAGGGCCACCTGCTGCTGCAGACCCTGCGCAGCCACGACCAGTACAACACCACGATCTACGGCAAGGATGACCGGTACCGCGGCATCCGTGACGGGCGTCGCGTCGTACTCGTGAACAGCACGGATGCCGAAGCCGCGGGCGTCGCCGACGGCGAGATCGTCGACCTCGTATCGGTGTGGACCGACGGAACCGAGCGGCGTGCAGAGGACTTCCGGGTGGTGCACTACGACACCCCCGTCGGAAACGCCGCCGCCTACTACCCCGAGACGAACGTGCTCGTTCCGCTGGACTCGACTGCCGACGGATCGGGCACGCCGACCTCGAAGTCCGTCATCATCCGGCTCGAGCGCCGGGGTTCGGAACAGCCGAGCTCGTGACAGCCGCCCCGGATGCCGCCACTGCTGCGCCCCCGGGCGGGGCAGTGGTCCGCGCTGCCGTCGTGACGGCATCTGACCGCGCGGCATCCGGGGAGCGTCCGGATGCGACAGGACCGGCTCTTGTTCGACGACTCGGCGAGGCTGGGTACGTGTGCGACGCGGCGATCGTCGTGGCCGACGGGCAGGACTCGGTTGCCGGCGGCATCCGTCGCGGGCTGGATGCCGGTGCCCGGGTGATCATCACGACCGGCGGCACCGGAGTGGGCCCCCGCGATCGCACCCCCGAAGCGACCCGGACCGTGATCGACCGGGAGGTTCCGGGCCTTGCCGAGGTGTTGCGGCGCGAGGGCGCGGCATCCACGCCGATGGCGGCGCTCTCGCGCGGGATCGTCGGTGTCGTCGACGGGCCAGGCGCCGTGATCGCGAATCTGCCCGGGTCGACGCGCGGCGCCGCCGAGGGCCTCGAGACGCTGCTCCCGCTGCTGCCGCACGTTCTGGACCAGCTCACGGGCGGGGATCACTGATGGCAGACGCCATACGGATCGCGCGGATCAGCGATGAGCCCCTCGACCTCGCTGCGCACATCGCGGCGGTGTCGGGTCCGACCGCCGGCGGGATTGCGACCTTCGTCGGCACGGTCCGCGACCACGATCCGGGCGCACGCGGTGAGGTGACGCTGCTCGAGTACTCGTCACATCCGGACGCCGAGCGGATCCTGGGCGGTATCGCGGCGTCATGTCTCGCGGAGACTGAGGCCGAGTGCGCCATCGCCGTCACGCACCGCATCGGAAAGCTCGGTGTCGGCGATCTCGCCGTCGTCGTCGCGGTCTCGAGCGCCCACCGCGCTCCCGCATTCGAGGTGTGCCGGGCACTGATCGAGCGCATCAAGACCGACCTACCGATCTGGAAGCGCCAGCACGAGCACGACGGCACCGCGAGCTGGGTGGGACTCGACGCATGAGTGCCGTTCCCCTGCCCCTGCCGACGACGCTCGCTCGCCCCGGCGGCGTTGATGCGACGCACGCCGAGCGGGCGGCGCCCGGCTCGCGCGGGCAGTTGGTCGACAGGTTCGGCCGGGTGCACCGGGACCTGCGCATCTCGCTGACTGACCGGTGTTCGCTCCGCTGCACCTACTGCATGCCGGAGCAGGGCGTCGAGTGGCTCGCGAAGAGCAGCATCCTGACGACAGACGAGATCGTGCGGGTCGCGGGAGTGCTCGCAAGCCTCGGGATCGTCGAGGTTCGACTGACCGGCGGTGAGCCGCTGCTGCGTCGCGACATCGTGGACGTCGTTCGGCGTGTCGCCGCGATCGAGGGCGTCGCGGGTCCGCTCGAGGTGTCGATGACCACCAACGGACTGAAGCTCCCCGAGCTTGCCGAGCCGCTACGCGAGGCCGGTCTTGCGCGGGTGAACGTGTCGATCGACACGCTGCGCCGCGACCGCTTCGCTGAGCTGACGCGCCGCGACCGTCTGGATGACGTCTTGTCCGGCATCCGTGCCGCCCGCCGTGCCGGCTTCGCACCCCTCAAGCTCAACGCGGTGCCGATGCGCGGCGTCAACGACGACGAGATCGTCGACCTGGTGCAGTTCGCGGTCGACAACGGGGCTCAAATGCGGTTCATCGAGCAGATGCCGCTGGATGCCGGCCACACGTGGTCTCGCTCCGAGATGGTCGATGCGGGTGAGATCCTCGACAAGCTCACGCAGCGCTTCACGCTCACGCCGATCGGCGAGCGCGGTTCGTCGCCGTCGCAGGACTACCTCGTTGATGGCGGACCGACCACGGTCGGGCTCATCGCGTCGGTGTCAGCACCGTTCTGCGGTGCGTGCGACAGGGTGCGGTTGACTGCCGACGGGCAGATCCGCAACTGCCTGTTCGCCCGCGAGGAGTCCGATCTGCTGCCGCTCCTGCGCGGCGCGGAGGGCAGCTCGCCCGCGGATGACGACGCCATAGCCGACCTGCTACGCCGGTCGATCGCGGGCAAGCGCGCAGGCCACGGCATCGACGACCCCGGATTCCTGCAGCCCCAGCGCCCCATGAGCGCGATCGGCGGCTGACCCCGGCATCCGCACCAGTCCGCTGCGGGCCTGCACCTTCCGCGAACCCACAACCTCCGCGCCGAACCCACGCCTTCCGCACCCAAGAACGTGTGGGGTCGGCGCGAGACCTGTGGGTTCAGCGGCCAAGATCCGGCGAAGTTCGGGCGCGCTCAGCCGCCGGCGAAGGGCGGCAAGATGTCGACGACATCGGATGCCGACAGCGGCATATCGGCATCCGTGCGCTCTCCGTTGACGAGCACCGCGCACCGCGGCAGCACGAATCCGAGGCGTTCGTGGTCACGCACGATCGCAGCGCGCAGGGCGTCGAGCGTCACCTCGCCGCGGATCTCTTCCTCGGCACCGGCCGCGTCAGCTGCGCCGGCGAAGTAGCGAACCGTCGCCATCAGACTCCGCTCCCGTCGCTGCGAGGAGCACGACCCTCGGCCCACGCGCCGGCGAGCGCAACGACTTCGGCGAGGGCAGCCGCCGTGTCGTCGGGACTGCCGCCCGCACGGCCGGCAACGAGCCCTGCGACGAAAGCGCTTAACGGCGCAGCGGGGCGCGCGACGTCATGCGCGACATCGCGCGCGAGGTCGAGAACGAGCGCGATCGGAACCTGCTCGGCATCCAGACCGAAGCGGTCGCGCAGGATCGAGGACCACTCATCGAGCGCCTCGGGCGGAAGGGTGCGGTCGTTCATGCGGGCTCCTGACTCTCGAGACCGGGCACGGGACAGATCCTGCCACGTGTCGACATCGGTCGTCACCCCGGTGGCATCCGGCAGATCTCGGTAGTGCAGGGCGGCGAACAGATCACTCATCCGGGCACCCACCGGGTCGGTCAGTCTCGCGGCGGCCTCGACGAGCACCCTCGTCCGGATCCGGGCACAGAGCCACTGGCGGCGACCGGCGGCATCCACGAGCACGACCGCGTCCGCGCCCACGGAGTCCTCGGGACCCGCCGCGACGAGGGCCGCGACGGCGCGATCACCCGCGGCGAGGTCGCCTGCCAACAGCAGCACCTCGTCGGCATCCACGCGGCCGAGCGCGGCGGTGATCGCGGCGACCGGCCCTCCTCCCGCCGGCTCCTCGCGCATCACAACGACGCGCGACTCAGCCGATCGTCCCGAACGCAGGCTGGATGGAGCATCCGCACCCGTCGGCGCTGCTCCGAACGGCGGTGATCCTGCATTCGGCCCCGCTTCGGCGGGCGGCGTGCCGACGACGATGACTGTGCCGTCACAGGCGTCGAGCGCAGCATCCGTAGTACGCTGCAGCATCGACTGACCCGCGACCTCGAGGGCGGTCTTGTCGATCCCGCCCATCCGCGATGCCCGGCCTCCCGACAGGATGATCGCACCGACTCGGGCTCGCGAGCCGGGGGCGGAGACACCCGAGTCTGAAGCCGGGCCGCTTCCGGGCGTCACTCCTCGCGCGTCCACGACCCCGAGCGACCGCCCTCCTTGGCGGTGATGCAGGCGTCCACGATCGTGACGGTGCGGTCGATGCCCTTGACCATGTCGACCACCGAGAGGGCAGCGACCGCCACGGCGGTGAGCGCTTCCATCTCGACCCCGGTCCGGTCGGCAGTACGCACGGTCGCGGTGATGCTCACCCCGGCGTCCTCCACCTGCAGGTCCACGACGACGCCGTGCACACCGATGACGTGCGCCAGCGGCAGCAGCTCGGGGGTGCGCTTGGCGGCTTGGATGCCGGCGATCCGAGCGACGGCGAGCACGTCGCCCTTGGGAACGGCGCCGTCCCGCAGCGCCGCGACGGTGTCAGGCGCCATGGTCACGAAGGCCCGCGCGGATGCCGCACGCACCGTCGGCTGCTTGCCGGTCACATCCACCATGCGGGCGTGACCGGACTCGTCGAGGTGCGTGAAACTCATGTCACCAGCATGACATCGACGGCGTCGCCCGCGGCTACCTCGTCGACGGATGCCGGGACCACCGCCCACGCCTCGGCGAGCGCGAGCGCGCCAGCGCGGTGAGAACCGGATCCGCCCGCTGTCGCTGGGCGCACGGTCCATGCCGCAGGGTCCGACCGATCGATCGCAACGGGCATGAACTGCTCGCGGGCGGGCGGGGTGCGCCATCCATTCGAGACCCGCAGGCGCACGACCGGGCGCAGCACGTCGCGTCTTCCCTGCATCTGCAGCAGCGCCGGGCGCACGAATGCCTCGAACGACACGGCGACGCTCACGGGGTTCCCGGGCAGGCAGAACACCGGGATGCCGCCGATAGCGCCGTGCCCCTGCGGCTTGCCGGGCTGCATCGCGACGGTGAGGAACTGCACACCTGTCGGTTCGAGTACCTCCCGCACCACTTCGTAGGCGCCGACGCTTGCCCCGCCGGTCAGCACAATCGCGTCCGGGGCGTAGGCCTCGACGCGGGCGAGGACCCGCCGCAACACCGCGGGGTCATCGCCGACGCGGATGAGCTCGCTGACGACGGCGTCGGCGCCCCGCACGAGGCCGTCGAGCAGCAGACCGTTCGACTCGGGAATCTGTCCCGGCCCGACGGGGGCGCCCGGCGCAACCAGCTCGTCGCCGCTGGCGATCACGACAACGCGCGGGGCCGGGCGAACCAGAACGGATGCCGCACCGGCCGCCGCCGCGGCTGATCGCTGCAGCGCGCCCAGTCGCTCGCCCACAGCGACGACGACATCCCCGACCGCTACGTCATCTCCCCGGCCGCGGATGTGCGCGCCGGGCGTCGGCTCCGCGTTGAGGTGAATGACGGATCCCGGCGCGACGTCACGGAACGGCTCGGCGGTCTGTTCGTGCGGCACGATGGCGTCGGCTCCGGACGGAAGCGGCGCTCCCGTCATGATCCGGGCCGCTTCCCCAAGCCCGATGCGGGCTCCGGGAGCGACCCCTGCCGGGATGTCGGCGATGACCGTGCGCGGCACGGCTCCGTCACCCGCCCGCACGGCGTAGCCATCCATCGCGGAATTGTCGAAGGCGGGGATCTCGAGGGTCGCAACGACAGGTTCCGCGGTCGTGCGACCCCAGGCATCCGTGATCAAGACCCGAACCGGTGTCAGAGTGGCCGTGGCCGCGAGGATCGCATCGCGGTGCTCGGCGACAGTACGCGTGAAACTCATGCGTGCGAGGGTGCGGGAACCGCGGATGCCGACCGGACCGGGAGTTCTCGCATCGTTCCGGCAAGGGCGTCGATGACGGCGATCCGCCCCAGAAGGGGGCGCCCTTCACCGACGATGAGCTTGATCGCCTCGGATGCCATGAGCGAACCGGTCTGCATGCAGACAGAGGCGAGCACACCGACCTGCTCGCACGTGACGACCTGGCCGGTGGAGCCGGCGGGGAACAGGTCGCTCAGGCGCACCGGATCAACCCCGGCCGGTGGCGCCGACCAGAACACCGTCACCTGCGACCAGAACTCCAGCACACTCCCCCACACGACCGGCGATCCGAGCTCGGCGGCCGCGGCATCCACGACGTCGCGGGTCTCGAAGGTGTCGGACCCGTCGAGCACGAGGTCGTAGTCAGACAGGATCTCGCGCGCGTTCGCGGCGGTCAGGCGCACCGGATGCTCGATCACCCGCACGCCGGGGGCGAGGCCGCGCGCACGAGCTGCAGCGCTCTCGGTCTTCGGATCGCCGACGGTCTCGACGGAGTGGATGATCTGCCGGTGCAGATTGGTCAGGTCCACGACGTCGTCGTCGATGATGCCGATCGTTCCGACACCGGCGGCGGCAAGCGCCAGGATGACGGATGACCCGAGCCCGCCGGCTCCCACGACCGCAACGCGAGCTGCAGCGAGGCGGCGCTGACCCACGTCGCCGATGGCGAAGAGCTTCCGGTGACGCGCGGTGCGGTCGCGTTCGGCATCCGTCAGCGCATCGATGGGCTCGACGAGAGGAGGAAGTGACATGCCCCTACGCTAGCCCGCGCTGCGGCGTGCGGACCGGCGTCGCTCAACTCCGCGGGATCGCACCAACTCCGCACCTGCGGGGCAGAATCCTGCGAACTTCGCGTGGTTCTGCGAAGTTCGGGGTCGCCAGCGAGCGGGTCAGTCGGCGAACGGATGCCGCGAGCTGACCTACGCGACCGAGTAGCGCCCCGACGCGACGGCGCGAGCACGAGCCTTGGCGGCCTCTTCTTCGCGGTTCTTCGGCGGGGTTACCGCGAGGAGGTCGTCGAGCAGGTGCTGGGTCGCGTGGGCGATCTCATGGACGGCGCGGTCGAAGGCATCCTGGTTCGCCTTGGACGGCTTGGTCGTCCCGGCGATCTTGCGCACGTACTGCAGCGCTGCGGCGTGAACCTCGTCCGAGGTCGCCGCGGGCTCGAAGTTATGAAGTGTGTGGATGTTCCGGCACATGCCCCGACCATACGCCCGGCCCCGCGGCCGGACCACCCCGCTCTCGGGTCAAGCTTGGCACCACGAAGTTCGCAGAATCACACGAAGTTCGCACGATTGCCGCAGCATCCTGCGGGCTTGGCGCGATTCTGTGGGCCTGGATGATGCGGGACACCGAGGAGGTCAGCAGGCGGGCTCAGGATGCCAGGTGGAGACCTGCCGCGAGGGCGCGACGGATGCTGCGCTCGACTGCCGGCCAGTCGTGAACGATCTGCGCGTAGCTCAGGCGCATGACGGTGTATCCGCGAAGCGCGAGCTCGGTGTCGTGCGCGATGTCCTTCGTGCGCTGGGCGCTTGAGGAATGGTGCGCGAACCCGTCGATCTGCAGCACCAGCCGCTCGCCGACCAGGAGGTCGACGAACCGTCCGGCGATCCTCGCCTGTTGCACCACCGGAACGCCCCAGCGGCGCAGCGGCAGGACGACGAGGGTCTCCAGCCCCGTGTCGGAGAGCCCAGTAACCTCCCCAGCCAGCTCTCGCGCGGCCCGCGAGGTCCACGGGATGCGCCTGAGCGCCTCGGGCGCAAGACCCTCCAGACGAACCGCGGACTCCCACACGGCGAGCGCAGCGTCGTGGGGGACGCATCCGGCGACGTGAGCAAGCGCATCCTCGACCGTCGCCGTGAGGTCACGGCTGGGCGGCGAGAGAGGGATCGTCCAGTGGAGCCGTCCTGGCCATCCGTCAGGCAGGCGCGCGGAACCGGAGCCGGGAACCATATGCAGATGGGGATGCGGATCCAGGTCTGGCGGCATCCACCACCCTCTCCTGCGTGCAAGGGACAGGCATGAGATCCGCCCGCCCGCGGTGGCCGCGGTGACGAGATCGGGCGCGGCATCCGGAAGGGCCACCCAGGCGCGACGGATGACGCGCGCCTTCCCGTCCCGCACGAACCCCCGCACGGCCGCGACCCTGTATCCGGCACGCAGGATGTCGCTCCGGTGCGCGACTCCACCCTGCCGTCCCAACCACTCTTCGAGCGCTGGCTTCACACCGCGAGTCTGTGCCGTCAGCGAGCGCAACGACCGTAAACGGCATCCTTCTGCACACTCTTCACGCCCCGGTGGCGCTGGGGAGGAGCCGCCAACTCCGCAGAATCGCCCCAACTCCACAGAGTTCAGGCCAGAAAGTGCGAGGTTGGTGCGGATCTGCGAACTTCGCGGGCCCGAGACGGATGCCGCGAGCCAGACGGATGCCGCGGGTCAGCGCTTGTAGTTCGGCGCCTCGACCACGATCTGCACGTCGTGCGGGTGGGACTCCTTGAGGCCGGCAGAGGTGATGCGCACGAACTTGCCCTTGGCCTTGAGCTCCTCGACAGTGCGCGCACCCACGTAGAACATGGACTGCCGGAGGCCCCCGACCAGCTGATAAGCGACTGCCGCGAGCGGACCGCGGTAAGCGACCTGCCCCTCGATCCCCTCGGGGATGAGCTTGTCGTCGGTGGGGACGTCGGCCTGGAAGTAGCGGTCCTTCGAGTACGAGGTCTTCTTGCCGCGCGTCTGTAGTGCACCGAGCGACCCCATGCCCCGGTACTGCTTGAACTGTTTGCCGCCCTGGAAGACGATCTCACCCGGAGCCTCGTCGGTGCCCGCGAACAGCGACCCGATCATGACCGAGTCCGCGCCAGCGACAAGCGCCTTCGCGATGTCACCCGAGTACTGCAGGCCCCCGTCGGCAATCACCGGGACACCGGCCTCGCGCGCAGCCTGGAACGCCTCGTAGATCGCGGTCACCTGCGGCACACCGACGCCGGCGACGATGCGCGTCGTGCAGATGGAGCCCGGGCCGACGCCGACCTTCACGGCATCCACCCCGGCGTCGATGAGTGCCTGCGCGCCCTCGCGGGTCGCGACGTTTCCGCCGATGATGTCGATGTTCGCGAACGACGGGTCGGCCTTCAGCCTGCGCACGATGTCGATGACTCCCGCCGACTGCCCGTTGGCGGTGTCGACGACGAGCACGTCGACCCCGGCATCCCGCAGCGCCTCGGCACGCTCCCACGCGTCGCCGAAGAATCCGATAGCAGCGCCGACACGCAGTCGCCCGTGCTCATCCTTGGTGGCAAGCGGGTACTTCTCGCTCTTGTCGAAGTCTTTGATGGTGATGAGGCCCGCGAGCTTGCCGTTGTCGTCGATCAGCGGAAGCTTCTCGACGCGGTGCTTGGCGAAGGTCGCGATGACCTCGTTCGCGCCGATCCCGACCGGAGCGGTGATGAGACCTTCGCTGGTCATGACGTCTTTGACGAGGGTGGTCTTGCGCTCGAAGCCCGATACGAAGCGCATGTCGCGGTTGGTGACGATGCCGACGAGCGTTCCCTCTTCGTCGATGACCGGAAGGCCCGAGATGCGGTAGGTCGCGCACATGGCGTCGACCTCTTCGATCGTGGCGTCGGGAGTCGTGGTCACAGGGTCAGAGATCATGCCCGACTCGCTGCGCTTGACCCGGTCGACCTGAGCCGCCTGCTCCTCGATCGAGAGGTTTCGGTGCAGGATGCCGAGTCCCCCCTCACGGGCGACGGCGATCGCCATCCGCGCCTCGGTGACGGTGTCCATTGCGCTGGAAATGAGCGGGATTGCGACAGTGATACGTCGCGTTACCCGGGACGACGTATCGGCCTCGCTCGGGATGACGTCAGTATGACCCGGCAGCAGAAGCACGTCGTCATAGGTGAGTCCGACGAATCCGAACGGGTCGTGAGTGTCCATGCTTCTCCTGCGGTCGCGAGCCTTATAGAGAATTCTACGTTCGCGGGCCCGCCGGCATTCCCGCGTTGCTCTCGCAACCATCCCCGCAACGGATTGGGATCGTTCTCACCCGAATATGCCCCGGAAACACCGCCGACACATTACGCTCGTACGGTCGTCTATCACGGTCGAAGCGACTTCCTCGGCCGTTGCCGTCCGGGAGGTCTGAGTGACACATCCGAATGCCCGAGCCAGGACGACGCGCAATCGCGTGGGTGCGTTTCTGGCGTTGGCACTGACCCTCATGGGCCTTTTCGCCCTGCCGACCGCAGCGCATGCGGCCGAGGACGATCCCTACCGCATCAGCGGCAACGTGCAGCTTGAGGGTGAGCCGCTCGAGGGCGTCGAGCTCACGGTGGACGGTCCCGGCGGCGAGCAGACCGTCGAGACTGACGCCAGCGGGCAGTGGTCGGTCGGGGTACCCGAACGCAACGCCGATTACACCGTCACACTCAACGAGGAGACCCTCCCCGAGGGCATCGCCGTTATCGACGAGACCGGCGAAGACACCTCACCCAATGTCCGCGAGGTCACGGTCGGACCGGGTGGCCGCGTCACCACGAACTTCTTCATCGGCGAAGGCGAACGCAATACGACGAGCTTCATCGACCAGTTGGTGGAGCGCCTGGTCAACGGCGTGAACTTCGGTTTGATGCTCGCGCTGGCGGCCATCGGCCTGTCGCTCGTCTACGGCACGACGGGGATCTCGAACTTCGCTCACGGCGAGATGGTCACCTTCGGCGCACTCATGGCGTTGCTCTTCGCCACAGGCTTGAGCCTGCCGCTACTGGTCGCCGTCCCGCTGGCGGTGATCGTGTCAGGAGCATTCGGATACGCGATGGATGCCGGGCTCTGGCGCCCCCTGCGCCGAAAGGGTCTGGGCGTCGTGCAGCTCATGATCGTGTCAATCGGGCTCTCGCTGGCCCTGCGCTACATCTTCCAGATGTTCATCGGAGGCGGCACCCTGCAGCTCCCCAATCCGCTATCCGGCGTCATCCCGCTGCCGGGGTCGATCGTGCTGACCTGGATGGATCTGCTCAGCATGGTCATCTCAGTCGTCGTGATCATCCTCTTCGCCCTGTGGCTCACGCGCAGCCGGATCGGGCGCGCGACGCGGGCAGTGTCCGACAACCCGTCGCTCGCGGCGGCATCCGGAATCGACGTGGACGCGATCGTGCGGATCGTCTGGATCCTGGCGACCTCTCTCGCCGGACTCTCCGGCGTCCTCTGGGCCTACTTCCGCCCGGGCATCAAATGGGACATGGGCTCGAGCATCCTGCTGCTGCTGTTCGCGGCGGTGGTCCTCGGCGGCCTCGGCACCGCACTCGGCGCCCTGGTCGGATCCCTCATCGTCGGCATCCTCGTCGAGACGACGAGCCTGTTCGGGGTCCCCGACGATCTCAAGTACGTGGGCGCGCTGGTCGTCCTGATTCTGATCCTCCTCTTCCGACCACAGGGCATCCTGGGTCGAAAAGAGCGAGTGGGCTGAAGGGGGTACGACGATGGACTTCGGTCAGATTCTGAGCAACACGCTGAGCCAGATCCTCAGCCCCACGACCCTCGGCTTCGCGCTGGCGGCTATCGGCCTGTCGATCCACTTCGGCTTCGCAGGCCTGCTGAACATGGGCGTCGCCGGCTTCATGGCAGTCGGTGCCTACGGCTTCGCGATCTCGATCCTGACGTTCGGGCTGCCCTGGTGGGCGGCAGCGCTCGTCGGCTTCGTGCTCGCCGCCGTGTTCGCGCTCATTCTCGGCATCCCGACGCTGCGGCTTCGCGGCGACTACCTCGCGATCGTGACGATCGCCGCAGCCGAGGTCGTGCGACTGCTGTTCCTTTCGACCGCCTACAAGGACGTCACCGGTTCCGCCGACGGCCTGTTCGGCTTCCAGGCCGAGTTCCGTGCGGCAAACCCCCTGCCGCAGGGCACCTACGGCTTCGGCCCGTGGACCTACACGAGCGATCAGTGGTGGGTCATCATCATCGGCGTCGTGCTGACGGCGATCGCGGTGCTGTTCACCTGGTCGCTGATGCGCAGCCCCTGGGGACGCGTCATCAAGGGCATCCGTGAAGACGAGGATGCCGTGCGGTCCCTCGGCAAGAACGTGTTCTCATTCAAGATGCAGGCACTCGTCATCGGCGGCGTCATCATCGCGGCCGGCGGCATCGTCACCGCGATGGGAACGAACGTCAACCCCAACGTCTACGTGACCTCGCAGACCTTCTTCATCTGGACGGCGCTGCTGCTGGGTGGGGCCGCGACGATCTTCGGCCCCGTGCTCGGTGCTGTGCTGTTCTGGGTGGTGCGAGCGTTCCTGTCCAATCTCCTTCCCGCGCTGGTGGATGCCGGGCTCTTGCCCTTCCTCTCGCGCGAGCAGGCACAGCAGTCGGTCTTCGTCCTGATCGGGGTCGCGCTCATGCTGCTGATCATCTTCCGCCCGCAGGGGATCCTCGGGAACAAGAAGGAGTTGAGCTTTGTCCGATGAGCCGCTCGCGCCGGTAGCGCGTCCCAAGACGACAGGCCTGCATGAGGGCGAGATCCGCCCGGGTGTCGCCAAGGTCGACCCGATCATCATCGCCGACGGCGTCAAGCGCACGTTCGGTGGCCTGACCGCCGTAGATGTCGAGCACCTCGAGATCCCGCGGAACGCGATCACGGCCCTCATCGGTCCGAACGGTGCCGGGAAGACGACACTCTTCAACCTGCTCACCGGCTTCGACAAGCCCGACGAAGGATCGTGGACCTTCGACGGCACGGCGCTCGCGGGAGTGCCCGCGTTCAAGGTGTCGCGGATGGGCGCGGTGCGCACGTTCCAGCTGACCAAGGCGCTGGGCCTTCTGACCGTGCTCGAGAACATGAAGCTCGGTGCGACGGGGCAGCGGGGCGAGAGCTTCTTTGCGTCGCTGTTCCCGTTCCTGTGGCGAAAGCAGGATGCCGAGATCGAAGAGCGCGCCCGCGTACTGCTGAAGAAATTCAAGCTCGACGCGAAAGAGTCCGATTTCGCGGCGAGCCTGTCGGGTGGTCAGCGGAAGCTCCTCGAGATGGCTCGTGCCCTCATGAGCTCGCCGCAGTTCGTCATGCTCGATGAGCCGATGGCGGGGGTCAACCCGGCCCTCACGCAGTCGCTGCTTGACCACATCCTCGATCTGAAGGATGAGGGCATGACGGTGCTGTTCGTCGAGCACGACATGCACATGGTGCGCCACATCGCCGACTGGGTCGTCGTGATGGCCGAGGGCAAGATCGTCGCCGAGGGTCCGCCCGACACGGTCATGCAGAACCCCGCGGTGATCGATGCCTACCTCGGCTCGCATCAGGATGTCGACCTCGGCGTTGTCACCGGGCGCGTGCCCGGCGAACTCAACACCGCCGCCATCGAGTTGCAGCAGGAGGTTCAGGAGTTCGACGAGGCCATCGAAAAGTCGCATCACCACCAGTCGGATGCCGCCCCCGGCACATCGCGAGAGCCGGGCGAGGGCACCGGGACGGAGAAGTCATGACCGATGCAGCCGCCACCGACGAGCGTCCCCCCGTCCGTGAGGGCACGCCGGTCGTCCTGGTCGACGAGGTTCACGCCGGATATCTGCCCGGGGTGAACATCCTCAACGGCGCGACCCTGACCGCCTGGGACGGCGAGCTCATCGGCATCATCGGCCCGAACGGCGCCGGCAAGTCCACGCTGCTGAAGGCGATCTTCGGCCAGGTGAAGGTACGCCAGGGCGACATTTCGCTCAACGGCGAGAAGATCACGGGCCTCAAGGCGAACAAGCTCGTCGCCAAGGGCGTCGGGTTCGTCCCGCAGACCAACAACGTCTTCCAGAGCCTCACGATCGCCGAGAACCTGCAGATGGGTCTGTTCCAGCGCCCCAAGCTCTACACCGAACGCCTGGAGTTCGTCACCGGCATCTTCGCGGAGCTCGGCAAGCGGCTGAACCAGCGCGCCGGGTCGCTGTCGGGCGGTGAGCGCCAGATGGTGGCGATGAGTCGTGCTCTCATGATGGATCCTGCCGTCATCCTGCTCGACGAGCCCTCGGCGGGCCTGTCCCCCGCCCGGCAGGATGACGCGTTCCTGCGGGTCTCGGAGATCAACAAGGCCGGGGTGACGACGATCATGGTCGAGCAGAACGCTCGCCGGTGCCTGCAGATCTGCGACCGCGGCTATGTGCTCGATCAGGGCAAGGATGCCTACACCGGCACCGGCCGTGAGCTGCTCAACGACCCGAAGGTCATCGGCCTCTACCTCGGCACCCTCGGCGCCTAGCCCCGCGCCGCGGCATCCCTCGCTCCCGCGGGACCCCCCGCCTAGAGGCGCGAACCCACACCGTCGCGCGCGAACCCACACCTCTTCACCCCCGAAACCTGTGGGCTCAGCACGGATGCTGTGGGTTCGGCACCTCACACCGGCCCGTCACCCCCGCACGATGCCCGCACCATGCCTCGAGGCATCCACCTCCCCACCCACTCGCGAACCCACACCTTCGTGCGCGAGCCCACACCTTCCGACGCAGGAATCGTGTGGGGTCAGCACGGATGCTGTGGGTTCGGCGCGCAGCTCGGCCGGTCGCACGGATGCCGCACACAACGGAAGCGGGGCCCCGACCCGAAGGTCGGAGCCCCGCTCGCTAGCCGTGAGGCTTACTGGTATGCGACGTAGTCGTTGTCGGCGGTGTACTGGTAGATGCCGATCGACGCCTCGGTCGGGTCGCCCACGTCGTCGAACGTGATCGGACCGGAGATACCGTCGTAGTCAGCAACTCCGCCGCCGTTGATGATCTCGGCGCACGCGGCGAACGTGGTGCACTTCTCACCGTCACCGGATCCACCCGAGACTTCCACCAGCTTGTCGGCGATCGCCGCGCCATCCGTGGAGCCGGCGGCAAGCGACGCCAGCGCGAGCAGGATGACGGCGTCGTACGACTCGGCAGCGTAGCTGAACTCGGTCAGCTCCTCGTTGCCCTCGTCGACCCAAAAGGTGTTGAGCGAGTCGGTGAAGTCGGTGATCGTGTCGATCGAAAGGCCGGGAAGCGTTCCCTTGGCTCCTTCGAGCGAACCACCCACGTCGATGCCGTTGCTGCCGAACTGCGACAGGTTGCCGTCGACGAAGTAGAGCTTGTCGGCGGGCACGCCTGCGGCGAACAGCTCGGGCAGGATCGTCTTGACCTCTTCGAACGTGATCAGAGCGATCGCGTCGGGGTTGGCCGCGACGACCTCCGAGACCTGAGCCGAGAAGTTCGTGTCACCCGTGTTGTACGTGGGCTCGGCAACGACGGTGCCGCCGGCTGCCTCGAACGCGTCCTTGACGAAGCTCGCAAGACCGGTGCCGTACGAGTCGTTGAGGACGATCATGCCCAGGGTCTGCGCGCCCGACTCGGCGATCAGGTTTCCGAGCACCTCACCCTGCAGGGTGTCAGACGGTGCCGTGCGGAAGTAGAGGCCGTTGTCGTCGTAGGTCGTGAACGCCGCCGACGTGTTGGCGGGCGAGAACTGGATGACACCGGCGCCGACGACCTGGTCGATGAACTGCAGCGACGTGCCCGACGAGGCTGCACCGATGATGGCGGAGACGCCCTCGCCGAGCAGACGCGGGATCTCGGTCTCGTAGGCCTTGTTGTCGGTGTCACCCGAGTCGCCCTGGATCATCTCGATGGTCACGCCCGCGTTCGCGGCATTGACCTCGGATGCGGCGTATTCGGTACCCGCGATCTCCGGCGGGCCGAGGAAGGCGAGGTTACCGGTG
The DNA here is from genome assembly GCF_040687115.1 of Microbacterium sp. NPDC076895. Classification (NCBI taxonomy): domain Bacteria; kingdom Bacillati; phylum Actinomycetota; class Actinomycetes; order Micrococcales; family Microbacteriaceae; genus Microbacterium; species Microbacterium sp. NPDC076895. The sequence continues at coordinate 64,089 of NZ_JBFBMQ010000003.1, read as the reverse complement.
ACAGGCAGCGCCGTGCCGATCTTGAGGTCGAGGGATTCGCTCGGCTCGGTGGTACCGCTCCCGCCACCGGAGTCGCCGGCGCAACCCGCCAGGAAGACCGCGCTGACACCGACCACGGCGATACCGCCGAGGATCGAGCCGGCGCGGGATCGTGTGAAGACGCCCATGATGCTCCTTGCTGTGAATGGATGCGGGCCGTCAAGCGCCCGCACAGTGCCAATAACCTATCCGCGGACTGGTCTCGCGTGTGTTGCGGTGCGTTAACGATGTGTAACGCCATCAGATCGTTACCTGGCGCAGGTATCCGTCGTGATCTGCGGAGCGGGAAGGGCACGGATAGGCGTATCGTTGAGGTATATACCCCATGGGGGTATATACCTCAACACGGAACGCGCACGGGAGGAACCCGCCATGACAAACCACGAATACCTCGTCACCGGAATGACCTGCGGCCACTGCGAGCACGCCGTGCGCGACGAAGTGTCGCAGATCCCGGGAGTCACGGCTATTGAGGTCAGCGCCGCGACGGGACTCCTGACAGTGACCGCCGACACCCTCGACGACAGTGCAGTGCTGAGCGCGGTCGACGCGGCCGGGTACCAGGCCGCGCGACTGTGATGCCCCTCGGCGGGGGCGGCTCGGCACCGATCGAGCTTCAGATCGGTGGAATGACATGCGCTTCGTGCGCCGCGCGCATCGAGAAGCGGCTCAACCGGATGCCCGGGGTGTCGGCATCCGTCAACTACGCCACCGAGAAGGCTGTCGTCCACGTCGACGACGTCCCGGCCGACGGCGGCGAGGCGAGCGCCGATGCCGCAGCCCTCATCGCCGAGATCGAACGCACCGGATACACGGCGACCCTGCCCGCACCACCGAACCCCGAGAGGGATCACACTGCGGCCGATCCCGAGCTCGCCTCGCTGCGTCAGCGTCTGATCGGTGCGGCGGCGCTGTCGGTGCCGGTGGTCCTGCTCGCGATGATCCCCGCGCTGCAGTTCACGTACTGGCAGTGGGCATCGCTCGCGCTTGCCTCACCTGTCGTCGTGTGGGCGGCGTGGCCGTTCCACCGGGCGACGGCGATCAACCTGCGCCACGGCGCTGTCACGATGGACACCCTCGTGTCGATGGGAGTCTCGGCCGCCTACGTGTGGTCGCTGTACGCCCTGTTCTTCGGCGGGGCCGGGATGCCGGGCATGACGCACGGCTTCACATGGATCGCACAGCCCGGCGAAGCCGGAAACACGATCTACCTCGAGGTCGCCGCCGGGGTCACGACATTCCTGCTGCTGGGCCGCTACCTCGAGGTGCGCGCGAAGCGGCGCGCAAGCCAGGCAGTTCGCGCCCTCCTTGAGGTCGGCGCGAAGGATGCCGCGCTGCTTCGCGGTGGCGCGGAGGTGCGGGTCCCTGTCGCTCAGCTTCGCGTCGGCGACGAATTCGTCGTGCGCCCCGGCGAGCGCATCGCGACCGACGGGGTTGTCGTGTCGGGGACCTCGGCCGTGGACACCTCGACGATCACGGGAGAGTCGGTTCCCGTCGAGGTCAGCGAGGGTGACGCGGTCGTGGGCGCGACGGTCAACGTCGGGGGCCGTCTCGTGGTGCGCGCCACGCGCGTGGGCGAGCAGACGCAGCTGGCGCAAATGGCGCGCCTGGTGGAACAGGCTCAGGCTGGCAAGGCCGAGGTACAGCGACTGGCCGACCGCGTCGCGGGGGTGTTCGTGCCGATCGTCATCGTGATCGCCGTCGGGACTCTCGTGACCTGGCTGCTGCTCGGCGGAGGCACGGCGTTGGCGCTGACGGCGGCGATCGCCGTGCTGATCATCGCCTGCCCGTGCGCACTGGGACTGGCGACACCGACAGCCCTCCTGGTCGGCAGCGGCCGCGGCGCGCAGCTCGGCATCCTGATCAAGGGGCCGCAGATGCTGGAGTCGACCCGGCGCGTCGACACTGTCGTGCTCGACAAGACCGGAACCGTGACCGAGGGCCGGATGACGCTCGTGGACGTGCTGCCCGTGCCGGGCGAGGATGCCGCCGAGGTGCTGCGTCTGGCCGGTGCGGTGGAGTCTGCATCCGAGCACCCGATCGCCCGGGCGATCGCGGGTTCCGCGGCGGCCGGGGGCCCGCTTCCCGAGGTGGAGTCGTTCTCGTCCGTAGCGGGGCGGGGTGCGACGGGGGTCGTCGAAGGCCACGCCGTCGCGGTCGGATCGCTGGGCTTGCTCGCCGAGTGGTCGGTGCACCCGGATGCCGAGATCACGGCATCCATCGAGCGCGCCGGCGCGAACGGGACGACCGCCGTTGTCGTCGCATGGGATGGGAAGGCTCGCGGCATCCTCACCGTCGCGGACTCGGTGAAGCCCTCGAGCACTGCCGCCGTCGCCCGGCTGCGCGAGCTCGGGCTGGAGCCGATCCTGCTCACCGGTGACCACGACGCCGTGGCGCGTCGCGTGGCAGATGAGGTCGGCATCCGCGAGGTCATCGCCGGGGTGCTGCCCGCCGAGAAGGCCGCGCAGATCGAGGCGCTTCAGGCGCGCAGCCGAGTCGTGGCAATGGTGGGCGACGGCGTCAACGACGCGGCGGCGCTCGCGCAGGCCGACCTCGGTATCGCGATGGGCACGGGAACTGACGCCGCCATCGAGGCCTCCGACCTGACGCTTGTGCGCGGAGACCTCCTGGGCGCGGTCGACGCCATCCGGCTGTCGCGGGCGACGCTGCGCACGATCCGTGGGAACCTCTTCTGGGCGTTCGCCTACAACGTGGCGGCGATTCCGCTGGCTGCCCTCGGGCTCCTGAACCCCATGATCGCCGGTGCGGCGATGGCGGCATCCAGCGTCTTCGTCGTCGGCAACAGCCTGCGGCTCCGCCGCTTCCAGAGCATTGACCCGGCTGTCGGATCCCGCACCACACCCAACGAACGGAGCCCGCGATGAGCGACACCCTGGAGACGACCCCGCACGGGGCGACGGATGCCGAGCATGATGCCCACGGGCCGGCGGGCCATCACGGGTATATCGGCGACAAACAGCGCTACCTGAACCGGCTGAAGCGCATCGAGGGGCAGGCTCGCGGCATCCGTTCGATGGTGGAAGACGAGAAGTACTGCATCGACATCCTCACCGGATCAGCTGTATTCGGCGACGTCGCTGACCCCGCGGGCGCGTCGCGCGAACACGACCGAGTCGACGGTCAGCACCGCGAGCGCCACCCACACGAGCGCGAAGCCGACCCAACGCTCGGGCGGCATCGGCTCGCCGAGGATCCAGGCCCCCGTGATGAACTGCATGATCGGCGCGATGAACTGCAGCAGCCCAACGACGGTGAGCGGCACACGCCGCGCCCCGGCGGCGAACAGCAGCAACGGCACGGCTGTCGCGGCGCCCGCGAGACTCACCAGCACAACATGCCAGAAACCGTATGCTCCGACGGAGAGACCAGTCGTCAGTGACGTGACCACCAGCAGCACGATCGCGAGCGGTGTGAGCCACGCCGACTCGAGGGTGAGGCCGCTGACGGCATCCACCGAGGGCCCGATCCGCTTCTTGATCAGTCCGTAGATGCTGAAGGATGCCGCGAGCGTCAGCGCCACCCACGGGACCGTGCCGTAGCCAACGATCGTGACGATGACAGCGATGCCCGCGATCGCGATCGCGATCCACTGCGTCAAGCGCAGCCGCTCGCGCAGCACGAGTACGCCCAGCAGCACCGTGGCGATCGGGTTGATGAAGTAGCCGAGGCTCGTCTCGATGACGTGACCCGACAGGGTCGCGAGGATGAACACCTGCCAGTTGACGTAGATGACAGCTCCGGCCAGCGCCGTCCAGCCGAGCAGCCGTGGCTGACGCACGATCGCGAGAAACGGCCGCCAGGCGCGCATGACGGTGAGCAGGAAGATGCAGAAGACGAGGGAGAGCAGGATGCGCCAGCCGACCAGCTCCCAGCCGGTGATCGGCGCCAGCAGGATGAAGTAGAGCGGCAGGAATCCCCAGAGGAAGTACGCCGAGAACGCGAAGATGCCGCCGACGAGCCGCTCGCGTGCAGCCTCTGCCGGCGCTTCCCGGGCCAGGTGCGCGGCATCCGATCCGGCGATCTCTGCCGCCCCAGATGCCGGAATGTCACCGGTCGCGGGCACGGAACTCCTGTCTCCCGGAACAGATTCGCGCGTCACTCACTCAGCCTAGGGCGCGCCGGCGACCCTGCGACGCGCGTCTGTCGCCCAGCCGCAGTGTCCTCCGGCCGAGTCTCGGCAGATTCCTGCCACGCCCCGCTGCGCGTGCTGCGCCCTGCCCAGCTTGCTGAACCCACACCTCCGTCGCCGAGCCCACAGGTTTCCGCGCGCGAATCGCGTGGGCTCGGCCGCGGTGCTGTGGGCTCGCGGGGATGGGCGGGGCAAAACAGACGGGGCCCGGATGCCGCAGCATCCGAGCCCCGTCGAAGAGTTGTCGACTCAGCGGACGACGACCGCCAGCACGTCGCGAGCCGAGAGCACCAGGTACTCGTCGGCGCCGAACTTCACTTCGGTCCCGCCGTACTTGCTGTAGATGACGCGGTCACCGACGGCGACGTCGAGCGGAACGCGGTTGCCGTTGTCATCGATACGACCGGGTCCGACTGCGACGACCTCGCCCTCCTGGGGCTTCTCCTTCGCGGTGTCGGGAATGACCAGACCACTCGAGGTGGTCTGCTCGGCCTCGACCTGCTTGATGACGATGCGGTCCTCGAGCGGCTTGATGGAAACCGACACGGGTCTACCTCTGCTTTCCTTGAGATACCAAGACTCGTTAGCAACCTCACACCGAGAGTGCTAACGCAAGTGTATTGAAGCTCTGGCACTCACGCAACGCGAGTGCCAATCCTGATGCCGTGACTTCAGCGCCCCCGCGCCCGACCGGCGACGCCCGATCCACCGGCGATGAGAGTCCTGTCATGCACGCGAACTTAACCTGGTATATGAATCATCTTTCAGTTACCGTGAGTGCCGTGCGATGACGCACCTCGGCATCCGCTCGCTGGAGAGGGATGCCCGTGCTCCGACCGGGACGACCGTGCGATGGCGCCCGGGGCGATGGCCGGGGCGCCGACGAAGGGATGACGCATGTTCTCTCGTGTCCGAAAGCGCGCAATCGGCGCGCTCCTGGCGGCCGGCTTGGCGGTGGCGGGCCTGGCCGTCGCAGCTCCCGCCGCTCAGGCGATCACCTGTCCCCCGGGATTCGAGACCCTGCCCGGCTGCACGAACGGCGGCGGTGGATCGGGTGGCGGCTCGACCGGCGGCACCGGCACGTGGACGACCGAGACGATCGCCGGGATGTCGGTGCGCCTGTACACCCCGACGACGGCTGCCGCCCTGCCTTCCGGTCGCGCGCTGATGATCTCGCTCCACGGATGCGTGCAGAAGGCATCCGATCTGCAGTCCGCGGGCAACTGGGCACAGACTGCTGACGAGTACGGCATGATCGTCGCGCTGCCGGATGCCCCGAACGGCGGAGTCATCCTCGGCTGCTGGGACTACTACGACGCGAATCACTCGCGCAGCGCGCCATCGCGCCACGACGACAACCTGCTTTCGCTGGCCTCGACACTCACCGCCCGCACGAGCCTCGATATCGACGCCGACCAGGTGTACGTCTCGGGGCTTTCGTCCGGGGGCGGGCAGACGATGGTCATGGGATGCCTCGCGCCTGACGTGTTCGCCGGCATGGGCATCAACGCCGGACCGACGGTGGGCACCACCTCCGGTCAGATCTCGTCGGTGGCGGTCTCGAAGAACCAAGGAGTATCGACGTGCACGGGCTTCGCCAGCTCGGCATCCGGCGCCTTCGACACGCAGCTGACCTCGGTCGTCTACGGCAGCAATGACTCGACCGTCGCGCCCGGGTACAACACGCTGAACGGTCAGATCATGGCTGACATCTACGACGCCGATCAGACCTCGAGCTTCGGCCTGTCGGGCCTTGCCGGCACCAACACGTCGGGTTCGGGGACGCTGTACTCGGATGCCGAAGGGCCTCGGGTCTCCGTCATCCAGAACACCGGGCTCGGCCACAACTGGCCAGCCGGTGCGGGATCGGGCGGCTCGTACATCAGCGCGAACAGCATCGACTACCCGGCTTACGTGACGGAGTTCTTCTTCGACAACAACCGCCGCGTCGACCGGTCAGGCGAGCCGACACCCACACCGACACCAACCGGAACGCCGACACCGACACCGACGGTCACTCCTTCGCCGACGCCGACGCCGACGGTCCCGCCGAGCGACTGCGTCACCGCAACGAACGCCGCCCACAAGGCTGCGGGGCGGGCCACCTCCTACGGGGTGAACCCCTACAACCCGTATTACGCGATCGGAACCCAGGACTACCTCGGTCTCGGCGATGCCACCGTGACGAGTCTGCAGCGCATCTCGGCATCCTCCTGGGATCTCGTAAGCAGCTGCAGCTGACACGGATGCCGCGTGCAGCGCCCGCACCTAGGGTGGATGGATGGACATCGCCGAGGTGCGGGCGCTGCTGACGCCGGCGGGGCTCGACCTGCTGAACAGCCTCGGCCCGGTCTCCTCCAGCGACGAGGTGGCGCGCATCGTCTCACGGCTGCGTAGCGCCGGCCACTCCCCCGATCTGGTGTCGGCAGTGGTCACCCAGGCGCGGCTTCGGGAGCGCGCGCGGTCGAAGTTCGGCGACTTCGCGGGACGGATGCTGTTCACCCGCGCCGGTCTCGAGCAGGCGACACGCCTGTCGGTGGCAGCCCATCACGCCGGGCGGTTCCGTCGCGCGGGAATCGAGCACGTCGCAGACCTCGGCTGCGGGATCGGCGGTGATGCGCTGGCTCTGGCAAGTCTCGGCATCCGTGTCGGCGCCATCGACGCCGACGAGGTGACCGCGGCCCTCGCGACCGTCAATCTCGCACCGTTCGGGGCCGCGGTCACCGTGCGCCACGGGCTCGCTCAGGAGCAGGATCTCAGCGGGGTCGAGGCTGTCTGGCTTGACCCCGCCCGGCGCGAGGCGGGCGAGACGGGACGCACGCGCGCTGACGACTGGTCGCCGCCGCTGGAGTGGGTCTTCGAACTCACCAGCCGGATGCCGGCCGGTATAAAGCTCGGGCCGGGACTCGATCGTGATCGCATCCCCGACGGGTACGAGGCGCAGTGGGTCAGTGCCGACGGCTCGACGATCGAGCTCGTGCTGTGGTCGGGCGCGCTCGCGCGCGAGGGCGTGACGCGGTCGGCGCTGATCCTGCGCGGGCAGCACGCCGCCGAGCTCACGGCGCCCGCCGACAGCGAGGACGAGCCGGTGCGCACGCTCGGACAGTTCATCCACGAACCCGACGGGGCAGTCATCCGTGCCCGGCTGATCGGACAGGTTGCGAGGTCACTTCGGGCGGGGATGCTGGCGGAGAAGATCGCGTACCTCACCGGGGATGACGCGGTCACGAGCCCCTTCGTGCAGAGCTTCCGGGTTCGCGAGGTGCTCCCGGCCGACACGAAGAAGCTCGCGAGGGCGCTGAAGGAGCGCGGAATCGGCATCCTCGAGATCAAGAAACGGGGAGTGGATGTCGACCCCGCCGCCCTCCGTCAGAGCCTCAAGCTGAAGGGTGAGGAATCCGCGACCCTCATCATGACCCGTGTCGGGGGCTCCCGCGTCGCGGTCCTTGCCGACCGCGTTCCGCCCGCCCCCTGACCTGACCTCTCGGCGGGCGACCCCTCCCGTTCGGTCGCGCCGTCCTGCGACATCCAGCCCACCCGACCCACAACACGGCGCGACCGAATCCACCGGGCCCGGGCCCTGGCCGGAGTCAGGTCAGCACGGCCCAGGCGTAGAGAAGCCAGCCGGCGCTGTAGAGGATCGACACACCGCCGAGCACGATAGCCCACACGGCGACGCGCCTGCTGTCCTGCGGATGCCGCAGCGCCATGATGCCCGCGACGATCGCGACGATCCCGATGACAAAGCCCCACCCGACGAACAGCGAGACAGCAAGGCCCACGATCGCGAACCCCAGGGCCCACCCCGCGAACCCCCGGTCGAAGCTCGCGGGCTCGACGGGTCCGGCATCCGGTTCCCACCCCGGGTGGTCCGGCGACGGGTCGGGGCCGCTGAGGGTGGTCGGCACATCGACCGGGGCCGTCGGAAACCGCGAGAACCCCCGAGAACGATCAGTCATCCTGCCTCCCCCGCGACCTGGATGTCGGTGATCGGCAGGGTCGAGTCGGCCCCGAAAGCCATCGTCGACGGGGCACGCCCGGCCATGATCAGTTCCGAGGCGAGCGCCGCGATCATTGCCCCATTATCGGTGCACAGCGACAACGGCGGAATCCGCACCGTCACACCAGCCGCAGCGGCGCGCTCCAGCGCAACCTCGCGCAACCGCCGGTTCGCGATGACTCCGCCGCCCAGCAGCAACCGCGGCACGCCATAGTCAGCGCACGCGGCCAGCGCTTTGGTGACGAGCACATCGACGACGGCCTCTCGGAAGGATGCGGCGACATCCGCTGTCGAGACGGGCTGGCCTGCGGCATCCTGCTGTTCGATCCAGCGCGCGACGGCTGTCTTCAGCCCCGAGAACGAGAAGTCATAGCGGTGCTCGGCCAGGTCGCTCGCGCGCGAGAGCCCCCGGGGGAAACGGATCGCGTTCGGGTCGCCGGCCCGCGTGCCGCCGTTCCCGTCAGATCCGGATGCCGCGGCACGATCGATCTCGGGTCCTCCCGGATAGGGCAGGCCAAGGATGCGGGCGATCTTGTCGAAGGCCTCGCCGGCGGCGTCATCCACGGTCTCGCCGAGCAACTCGACGTCGCTCGTGAGATCGCGGACGAGCAGGAGCGACGTGTGCCCGCCCGAGACCAGCAGCGCGATCGTCGGGTACTCCAGCGGCTCCGCGTCAACGTCGAGGAGGTCTGCCGCGATGTGGCCCACGAGGTGGTTGACGGCATAGAGCGGCTTGTCGAGCGCAACGGCGAGCGCCTTCGCGGCGCCCACGCCGACCATGAGCGCCCCCGCGAGCCCCGGTCCCGAGGTGACGGCGACGGCATCGATGTCGCCGAGCTGGACCTGCGCCTCGGCGAGCGCCGCTTCGATCGTCGGTTGCAGCGCCTCGAGGTGTGCGCGCGCGGCGACCTCGGGGACTACTCCGCCATAGCGGGCGTGTTCGTCCATGCTCGAGGCGATCGTGTTCGAGAGCAGCGTGCGTCCTCGCACGATCCCGATGCCGGTCTCGTCGCAGCTGGTCTCGATCCCGAGGACGAGCGGTTCGGCGGCGCTCACGTGCACACTCCCCCGGATGCGACGGCGGTGGGTTCATTTCCGGCGGCCTCGCGACGCGCCGCATCCCACCCCACGAGGTCGAGCTGCATGATGATCGCGTCCACATCGTCGGGCTGGTAATAGCGCGGGCGACGCCCGGTCTCGATGAAGCCCTCGCGGCGATACAGGCCCTGGGCTACCGGGTTGTCGTCGCGCACTTCGAGGAAGACGGTCCGTGCGCCCGCGTTGCGGGCGCACTCGAGAAGCGCGGCGAGCAGCATCCGTCCGCGGCCTGTGCCTCGCTCGGCGGCATCGAGCGCGATGGTCTGAATGTCGGCATCAGCTGCCCCTCGCACTGCGCGCACCCCGCCGTAGCCGATGACCCGCCCCGCCTCTTCGACCACCAGGTATGAGCCATGCGGCGACGCGAGTTCGCCGGCCATCATCGCCTCTGACCACGCGTCGGAGGGAAACGAGGCCCGCTCGATTGCCATGATCGCGGCGAGGTCGTCGGCGGTTGCGGGGCGGATGCTCATACGCCCACCTTCTTCGGCCCGGCGGATATCGTCACGTCGGGCGAGCGCAGATAGAGCGCGTCACGGGGCCCGACCTCGCGTCCTGCCGCCAGCGAGCGCGCGGCCACCAGCGCGACCATGGCCGCCGAAACCGCCGTCGTGTCGCGGCGCTCCGCACCAAGCCCGGCGAGCACGGCCTCGATCTCGTCGCGCGGGGTGAGCGCGGGTTCGGTAACCCGGACCGGCAACCCGTCGTCATCCATGCCCTCGTAGACCGTGTAGGCCAACTCTCGGCGGCGGGCGTCGGTGACGATCGCGAAACGCTCGCCATCCGCCTCGCCGGTGAGGGCCTGATCGAGCAGGATGCCGAGGGCTGCGGCGTCGTGGCTGACCACCGGAACCACGGGGACGCCGCGCCCGAGCGCAAAAGTGCGGGCTGCTGCGATGCCGACGCGCAGGCCGGTGAACGGGCCGGGGCCCATACCCGCCGCTACCGCCGTGATCTCTAGACGCTCACCGGGTGTGCCGGCACCGGCGTGCCCGAGGGGTGCGTCGGCGCGCGCCGTGCCGAGCACGGTATGGAGCAGATCGCCGATGACTTCGGCGTGCCCGAGCGGGTTCGCGCTCGAGGCCTCGGCAAGCACCACACCGTCGGCCTCGACGACCGCGACCGCGGTGCCGACCGAGGTATCGATGCCGAGAATCACCTCTCCAGGGTATCCGCGCCCGGGCGCCCGGCAGCTGCGTGCCGTTTGCAGGCTCACTTGCCGCCGCGGGCGTGTTTTGAGCGCGTGGCACCTGATTCATCCTGCGTTCGGCGCGGACGTGCCCGCCCGCGCGGTGGCGGGGGCGCATTGCCCGCGGCCCGACGAGCCCGCGGGCCCCGCCGTCTCTGCCCCACGTGTGCGGCTGAACGATGCATGAGCTGCACATCAATGCGCCGCGCATGCACAGAAGTGCCGCACACGTGGGATCAGCGCGCGAACCAGCGCCGAGCCCCGCCGATCAGGAGGGCTCGCGACGGATGCTGACCAGGCGCGGCGCGTCGGCGGCGAGGTCTTCTGTGGCCCGCGAGTACGTGCCGCAGGCGGTGTCGACGCCCGTACCATGCCATTCGCGCTGCAGCTCGACATCCCACCAGTGATCGCGCAGGCCCGACACCATCCCGCGCCCCCACTCGACCACGACGACCGAGCCGTCGTAGTCGATGTCGAGGTCATCGAGCTCTGCCGCAGATCCCAGGCGGTAGGCGTCAACGTGCACCAGCGGCGCCCCGCCGACGAGCGACGGGTGGGTCCGCGCAAGCACGAAGGTCGGACTCTGGATGGGGCCGCGCACGCCGAGCCCCTCGCCGATCCCGCGGGTGAGGGTCGTCTTGCCGGCGCCGAGGACCCCGGTGAGCACGACGAGGTCGCCCGGACGCAGCATCCGTCCCATCTGCACCCCGAGGGCGTGCATGTCGGCGGGGCTCGTGATCTCCCGGTCGCCGATCAGGGCATCCAAGCCGCTCACGACGACACCTGCCGCCGCGGCACGCGCGGACCGATCCGGGTCACGATCTCATAGTTGATCGTGTCGGCGGCGCGCGCCCAGTCGTCGGCGGACGGGACGCCGAGCGTCGGGTCGCCGAACAGCACAGCCTCGTCGCCCACCGCCACCGGGTGGTCACCGACATCCACGACAAACTGATCCATGGCGACGCGTCCGGCTACCGCGAACGGCTTGCCGCCGATCCAGACCGGTCCCCGTCCGGAGGCGTTTCGCGGCACCCCGTCGGCGTACCCGATCGGGATGAGCGCAAGGGTGCTCTCGCGCTCGGTGCGGTGCTGATACCCGTACGAGACGCCGTGTCCGGCATCCACGCGGCGCACCGCGGCAACCGCTGCCCGCAGCGTCATGGCGGGTCGCAGGCCCAGGTCCGCCGAGGTGCGGTCGGCGAAAGGCGACAGGCCGTAGATCCCGATGCCCAGCCGCACGCATCCGAGCCGTGTCTCGGGAAGGGCGATCGCGGCGTGGGTGGCGGCGAGGTGGCGAAGCGGAGGCGCCAGACCGAGCGCGGCAGCCGAGCCCGCGGCATCCAGGAACACCCGTAGCGCCGCCCGGTCGTCGTCGTCGCTCGTGTTCGAGAGGTGGCTGAACAGGCCGATCACCCGCAGCTTGCCGATGCGTTCGAGCCGCGCGGCTTCGGCGAAGACGACGCCGTAGTCCGCCGGCGCGACGCCGTTGCGACCGAGTCCGGTCTCGAGCTTGAGGTGAACCCCGACGGGCCGGTCGACAGATGCCGCGGCAGAGGCCCGCTGCAACTGGTCGAAGCTCGAGATGCCGAGCTCGATGCCAGCTGCGGCGGCTTCGCGGAAGGAGGTGCCGGGCGCGTGCAGCCAGGCGAGGATTGGGGCTGTGATGCCCGCACGGCGCAGGGCGAGCGCCTCGGTGATGTCCGAGACGCCGATCCGGGTTGCACCGCCCGCGAGCGCCGCGACAGCCGACCTCGTCGCCCCATGGCCATACCCATCGGCCTTCACGACCGCGATGACCTCGGAGTTCGTCATCCGTCGCAGGTGCTGCACATTCGCCGCGATCGCGGCGACGTCGACGGATGCCTCGCGCAGCATCCCCTCGGGCAATCTCGACCCCGGCATGACGCTCATGCCACTCCCTCCTCAGCGATGCGGCGTTCCTGGGCTGATTCTGCAATCACATAGGCGGTGGCCAGGTGTGCGTCGTGCGACATCGACAGGTGCAGGGTCGTGATCGATCGGGCGGCGACGACCTCGGCCGTCGAGCCCGTGAGTGTGAACCACGGCCGACCGGATGGCTCGGGAGTGACTTCGATCTCGGTCCAGTGCACCCCGTCCGACCCGCCGAGCGCCTTGATGAGCGCTTCCTTCGCGGCGTACCTGGCCGCCAGCGACCGCGGTTTCAGCATCCGTTCGGCGGGCGAAAATAGCCGCACCAGCAGCTTCGGGGTGCGCGCTATCGTCCGTTCGAAGCGTTCGATGTCGACAAGGTCGACGCCGATCCCGACGATCATGGACTCTCCTCAGCCGGCGGCGGTGACGGATGCCGCAGCATCCGCCACCCTACCGCTGGCCGATATCGGCGCGGCGTGCATCCGTCGGATCAATCGACGTTGGTCGGATGCCTCAGCGCACAGCATCCGACCAAGGCTGCCTCGTCCGACCGAAACAGCGCTCCCGGAGCTACTCGACCGTGACGGACTTCGCGAGGTTGCGGGGCTGGTCGACGTCCAGACCCTTGGCTGTGGCCAGGCCCATGGCGAAGATGTGCAGCGGCACGACGGCGAGCAGCGGCTCGAACAGCGGGTCTGCCAGCGGGATGCGCAGCACCTCGTCGGCGTAGGGAAGCACGGCGGCATCCCCCTCTTCGGCCACGGCGATGATGCGGGCGCCGCGAGCGCGGATCTCCTGGATGTTCGAGACAACCTTCGAGTGCAGCAGCGGTGAGTGACGCGGCGAGGGCACGATCACGAAGACCGGCTGACCGGGCTCGATGAGGGCGATGGGACCGTGCTTGAGCTCGCCCGCTGCAAACCCCTCCGCGTGGATGTAGGAGATCTCCTTGAGCTTGAGAGCCCCCTCGAGCGCGATCGGATAGCCGACGTGACGACCGAGGAACAACACGGACTGGGTGTCACCCATCCAGCGCGCGAACTGCTCGATGTGCTCCTGCTCACTCTCGAGCACTCGCGTGATTTTGTCGGGAACCGCTTCGAGCTCGAGAACCTGCTGGCGAATCTCGGTGTCGCTGAGCGTCCCGCGCACGTGCGAAATGTGCAGGGCGAGGAGGTAGAGCGCCGTGATCTGCGCGACGAACGCCTTGGTCGAGGCGACCGCAACCTCGGGGCCCGCGTGCGTGTAGACGATCGCGTCAGACTCGCGCGGGATCGTCGCCCCCTGCGTGTTGCAGATCGACAGGGTCTTGGCGCCGCGCTCGCGCGCGTACTTGACCGCCATGAGCGTGTCCATCGTCTCACCGGACTGGCTGATCGAGACGACGAGAGTGTCCGATCCGATGACCGGGTCGCGGTAGCGGAACTCGTGGGCCAGCTCGACATCCGCAGGCACCCGCGCCCACTGTTCGATCGCGTACTTGCCGACCATCCCGGCATAGGCTGCCGTGCCACAGGCCACCACGATGACGCGGGTAATACCGGCGAACAGCTCGTCCAGGCCATCGAGTTCGGGGATCGACACGACCCCGTCACGGATGCGGCCCCGCACCGTGTTCGCGACGGCCTCGGGCTCCTCCGACACTTCCTTCGCCATGAACGATGACCATCCGCCCTTGTCGGCGGCTGCCGCATCCCACAGCACCTCGAACGGCTCGACGCCGACGGGGTTGCCGTCGAAGTCCGTCACCTCGACGCCGTCGGGGGTGATGGCGACGATCTCGTCCTGACCGATCGCGAGAGCCTGACGCGTGTGCTCGACGAAGGCGGCGACGTCGGATGCGAGGAAGTTCTCGCCCTCGCCAAGTCCGATCACCAGGGGCGAGTTGCGCCGGGCACCGACCACGAGGCCCGGGTTGTCGCGGTGCATCGCAAGAAGAGTGAAGGCGCCGTCGAGGCGGCGCACGACCGAACGGAACGCGGCGACCAGGTCGCCACCGTGCGCCCGATACTCGCGTCCGAGCAGCACCGCCGCGACCTCGGTGTCGGTCTCGCTGCGGAACTCGAAGCCCTCTTCGCGCAACTCGTTCTTGATCGCGGCGAAGTTCTCGATGATGCCGTTGTGGATCAGCGCGAGCTTGTCATCATCGGCGAGATGCGGGTGAGCGTTGGCATCCGTGGGGCCACCGTGGGTCGCCCAGCGCGTGTGGCCGATCCCCGTCGTCCCCGCGGGGAGCGGGTGCTCGGCGAGATCTTCACGCAGCACACTGAGCTTGCCGGCATGCTTGCGCATCCCGAGGTTCCCGTCACCGTCGATGACGGCGATACCGGCCGAGTCGTAGCCGCGGTACTCCAGCCGTGACAGCCCGGCGATGAGGATGGGCTGGCTCTCACGGGGCCCGACGTAGCCGACGATTCCACACATTCCACACATGCTACGGGGCGCGAACGCCCCCATCCTGCGCCGCCGCCGGGAATACGCGACAGCACCCAACGCGGGACGCCCCCAGCGTCGCGACAGCACCCGACGCGGGACACCCCGAGCGTCGCGACAGCGCTACCCGCGGGACGCCCCGAGCGTCGCGACGATATCCCGCGCGACGTCGTCATTCTCGAACAGGCGATCGTGCGCACACGGGCCGGCCAGCGGCGGGATTCCCCCAAACCGATCGGTGAGATCGCCGAACGTCGCCGACCCTCCCGTGGTGGTGAGATCGACAGTCACGTCGCAGCGCGCGATGAAGCTTGAGTCGGCATCCGCTGTCGCCGAACTCACCTCGACGATGCCATCTCCCGCCTCGATCTCCTCGTCGACAATGGGCCTCACATCCAACCCGAAGACCCCCGCTGCGTCGCGCAGAGCCGTGAGGATCTCGGGAGGCACGAGCCCCGCCGTCAGGTGAATGCGGTAATCGCCGGCAATCGCGTGAACCTTCAGGCTGCTCGGCCACTCCGGCACGCTTGACAGCTCCGCGGAGCCCGCCCGCAGCGCCTGGCCGCCGTCACCCGCGACAGCGAAGACGGTTCGGGCGCTCGGTGGGATGTCGCACCCGACCCGAGCATCCGACTCCATCTCGCGATTGCAGATCCCGACGATTGCGGGCAAAGCGATCTGTGCGAGGACCGACGCAGACGAGAACAGCGACTCTGTCGCATCCCCGAGGATCGACACCGCCGATGCGACCTGCGAGCCCTCGTTGGGGGTCGCCACGGTGATGACCTGGCCGACGTGCGCCGTCACCCCCTCGTTCGATCCCCCGAGGGCGTAGCGAAGAGCCAGTCCACCCATCGAGTGCGCGACGATGTCGACGGTGTCGCCTGACACCGCCGCGAGACAGTCGATAGCTCCTGCAAGGGCGGGAGCGGTCGCGGTGTGCCCCACCCACAGTGCAGCCATGGAGGAATAGTCGAAGGCGAAGACAGAGGTGTCGGGCAACTCGGATAGTCGCTCCTGCAGCGAGCGCAAATCCACCGCGGGGTCACCGCCCGACGACCACTCGACGGGCCTGGAGAAGGGAGAATTCGCGATACCCGTGCTCGTCGTGACCGGTCGGGGCCCCACCTCCGCCTCGGGCATCGCGGTACTGAGCCACCCGTGCACGAGCAGGACGGGGTTTCGCACGGGGTCCTCATCGGTGCCGGTGAGCCGCACGAGGTGGGGTGACACCTCCGCGAGGCAAGACGCCGCATCCACGCCATCGACACTCGATGAGCCCGATTGAGCAGTCGTGGCGGGCGAAACGGATGCCGCGGAACCAGCCAGGTCGGCCGGCGCGGCCCAGGCGATGGAAGGCACGCCGATCATCGCCCCTGCCGCAATCGCTGACAGGAACGTCACGCCGAAGAAGCGCCCACGCCGGTTAGGGAGCAGAGCTTTCATACGGCCCCCGATGACCACCCCGCATGAAATATCTCTACCATGACCATCGGCGTGTCGCGATATCGGTGATGCCACGCGCACGTTGGGATCGCTCCCACGCCTCGGCGATTGGAGAATGCCGCCGATCAGGGCCGACGGCGGGCGCTGATCGCGCTTCTAGACCTTGCGCAACAGCACACGGTCGACCGCGTGGTTGGCAGCCTTCTGCAGCACGAGGGTCGCCCGGTGCTTGGTGGGAAGGACGTTCTCGATGAGGTTCGGCAGGTTGATCTCGTTCCAGAACCCGAGGGCGGTCTCGACCGCGGTCTCATCCGTCAGATCCGAGAAGACGTTGAAGAACGACCCGGGGTCGGCGAAGGCGCCGTGTTTGAGGGCGAGGAAGCGGTCGACGAACCACCGCGTGATGTGGTCGGGGTCGGCATCCACGTAGATGGAGAAGTCGAACAGGTCGCTGACTGCGACCTCGTTGGGTGACGGCGGCGGTTGTAGGACGTTCAGTCCCTCGACGATGACGACATCCGGGCGACGAACGGTGATGACGGCATCCGGGACGATGTCGTACTTCATGTGGGAGTAGAAGGGAGCGCGAACCTCGGGTGCCCCGCTCTTGACGTCTGTGAGGAATTGCACGAGCGCGCGACGGTCGTAGGACTCGGGGAAGCCCTTGCGGTGCATGATGCCGCGGCGCTCGAGTTCGGCATTCGGGTAGAGGAAACCGTCGGTGGTCACGAGCTCGACGCGCGGGGTGTCGGGCCAGCGGCTCATGAGCTCCCGCAGCAGGCGCGCGATGGTGGACTTGCCGACGGCTACCGAACCGGCGACGCCGACCACGAACGGGGTGGTCGAGTCGGTCTCGTGGAGGAACGCACTGGTATCGGCTCCGATTCGCCGGGTCGCGCCGGCGTACAGGCTCAGGAGGCGACTGAGCGGGAGATACACCTCGCGCACCTCGTCGATGTCCAGGCGATCGCCGAGGCCGCGAAGCGACACGATCTCTGTCTCGGTGAGCGGCTGACGCATGTCGGCGGCGAGTCTCGCCCAGTCAGGGCGCAAAATCTCACGGTAGAGCTGCGGGTTCAGTTGCTCGCGGGCATCGAGGGCTGCGGCATCGCTGGGCACGGGGCCATCGTAGCCCCCGCGAGTCCTCCGCCCTGACGCAGAGTTGTCATCGATGGCTCACTACACTGTCGCTCGTCAGAGCACGTCGACGCCGTGGTCGCCGCACGACGAGACGGAGGATGCACGCGTGGACGACGAGTCGATCATCACTCGAGCCCGGTGGGCGCGGCGCGCTGCTCTCGGCATCCTGGCGATCATCACCCTCGTCGCCGTGATCGGGCTCCCCCTGTATGTCTTTCCCGCCGATCCCCCGGCGCCGAAAGCCGACCTCATCTACGTGATCGGCCCGCCGACTGCCACCCGCATCGCTGACGCCGAGAGCCTTCGCGACCAGGGGATCGCTGATCAGGTCCTCGTGTCGGTACCACCGTCGGGGCCGGACTCGGCTGACGAGCTCCCCTACTGCTGGCGCGCCTACGTGACCTGCCGCACTCCCAACCCCTTCACGACGAGAGGGGAAGCCGCCATGCTGCACGCCTACGCGACCGACGGCGACGCCGTCATCGTCCTGACCTACACACCGCACGTCCTGCGCACGCGCTACATCTTCGACACGTGCGCGGGCGCCGATGTGACAGTGATCCCCGTCGACGAGCGCCTGAACCTCTCGCGCTGGATCTACAACTACGCCTACCAGAGCGCCGCGTTCGCGAAGGCGTGGATCCTCGGCTGCGCGGATCCCCCCGCTGACGCCCTCCCCTGACGCCGCTCTGCTGCGGACCGAACGCAGGCGCAATCCACACTCGCGGGCGTGCGTGGCGACCAACCGCGCGTTCATCCTGCGATCGGCACGACAAAGCCCGTCACGGATGCCCACCCCGAGCCACCGATAGGCTGACCCTCGTGCGTCTGGGCGTCCTCGACATCGGCTCCAACACCGTCCATCTCCTCGTCGCCGACGCTCACCCCGGCGGCCGGCCCCTCGCCTCCACGAGCCACCGCTCAGTGCTGCGCCTCATGAGGTACGTCACGCCCGACGGTGCGATCAGCGACGAGGGGATCGCCGCGCTGGTGGATGCCGTCACGCAGGCCCGCGCCGTTGCTGAACGCGAGAACGTCGACGAGTTCCTCGCTACCGCGACATCCGCGGTGCGCGAAGCGACCAATGGCGTCGACGTCATCTCGCGGATCGAGGCCGCGCTCGGACAGCAGCTGCAGGTGCTGGGCGGGGTGTCCGAGGCCCGGTTCACCTTTCTCGCGGTGCGGCGGTGGTTCGGCTGGTCAGCCGGTCAGATCCTGCTTTTCGACATCGGCGGCGGGTCGCTGGAGATCGCGGCGGGCAGCGACGAACTACCGGATGAAGCGGCATCCGTCCCCCTCGGCGCCGGCCGCATGACGATCGCCTACCTGCCGGACGATCCGCCCGGCGAGGAGGCCGTGGATCGTCTTCGCGCGCACGCCCGCCAGACGCTCAAGCCACTGACCAAGACGTTCGCCGCCCTCCCCCGGCCTGATCACACCGTCGGCTCCTCCAAGGCGATCCGGTCGCTTGCCAAACTCGTCGGCTACCCGCTTCCCGGCTGGTCGGGAAGTGAACGGATGATGCTCCCTCGGGCTGCCCTCGGGTCGTGGATTCCACGACTGGCGCGCATCCCGGCATCCGCTCGCCAGGAACTTCCCGGCATCACCGCCGACCGCACCTTCCAGATCGTCGCGGGAGCCGTCGTGCTGCACGAGGCGATGAAGGCGATGGATGTCGAGGAGCTCGAGGTGAGCCCGTGGGCCCTGCGCGAGGGCGTGCTGCTGCGCTACATCGAGTCGATGGCCTGGGGCTGACCCGGCGCCGAGCTACGGCGGCGGCACCGTTTCCGGCGCACAACGGCGCAGATCGTGCGCGACACCCCGGCCTCGGGCCGCGGGCCGCGGCGTGTCGCCGAGACTCTGCGCCGTTACGACCTCAGGGGCGGCCCGATCCGCCCGAGGGGGCGCTGCCGCTCGTCGGGGCCGTCGTGGTGTCCACTCGCACCACGAGGGATGCCGCATACCCGTCATCCACCGAGCCTGTGACCGTCGGGATCTGGAGCGCCCCGCCGTCTTCACCGAAGACGTTGTCGCTTGCCAAGCTCACCTGCGCGAGGTTGCGGGAGGAGCCGGTGTAGTCGGACGAGGCATAGACGGCAGTCGCGACAGACTCCGGAATGGCCAGCTGTGACGTCGAGATCGCGTTCGTCGAATCGGTGATCGCATCGAGGCTCGGGTAGACCTCGAAGTGGATGTGCGGCCACCGTCCCGAATAGCAACCGGGGACGATCGAGGTGAAGGTGACCTGCCCGTTCGCGTCGGCAACCTGCACACCGCGCAGAAACGTGTCGTTCGTCACACCGTCGGAGTACATCGAGTACTGACCGAGTGCGTCGCAGTGCCAGGCGTAGACCGCCACGCCCGCAAACGGCGCGTCGCCGTGTGCCATGTCGGTGATCCGCAGCGTGAAGGTCAGCGGCACGCCAGCGACCGCCGCCGTCTCGCCGAGGTTCGTGCGGATGTCGCTGCGAACGATGCCGGATTGCTCGAGGATGTCGGGACCGTTCGACCCGTCGCCGGGGTAGGGTCCTGCGGTCTCATCCGGGATCTCTCCGGCCGGGAGCCCCTCCGCAACACTCGTCGGCGCGGACGACGAGGGCGTCGCCGCCGGCGTCGCGGTGGGGGTCACCGCGCTGGATGCAGAGACCGCCGGCGCACACGCGGCGAGTACGGCAGCCCCGGCTCCAAGTCCGACCAGGCTCAACACTCCCCGGCGCGAGACGAGGGTGCCGAGGTCGAAGCGGATGCCCTGATCGACGACCTCCTCGTCGGGCCGTTCCAGCAGCCGACCCTCGTAGGCGGGTCCGTCGGGGGTGGTCTGGGGTTCGGGAAACTCGGGCATCCGTCTCTCCTGTCCGTGCGGATCGATGGATCGAGAGTGACGGGTCGAGCTATGGTGCCTGAAGGCGAAGCCTATGCGCCTGCTATGGCGTGCCTCAAGCGGGAAGACTGAGGCGTTCGCGCACGACCTCGGCGAGGGCCTCGGCCTGAGCGTGCGCGGTTTCGGCGTCGGCGGCCTCGACCATGACGCGCACAAGGGGCTCCGTACCCGAGGGGCGCAGCAGAACGCGGCCCGACTGACCGAGGGCTGCGGATGCCGCGGCGACGGCATCCTGCACGACGTCGTCGGTGGCAACCAGCGATCGGTCGACGCCCGTCACGTTCACAAGCACCTGCGGGTAGACGGTCATGATCGAGGCGAGGTCGGCGAGTGTCCGCCCGGTCCGGGCCATCTGCGACATGAGGTGCAGCCCCGTCAGCAGGCCGTCGCCGGTGGTGGCGAACCGAGACATGATGACGTGACCCGACTGCTCGCCGCCCAGGGCGAAGCCGCCCTCGGTCATGCGCTCGAGCACGTACCGGTCACCCACAGCTGTCTGTTCGACCCGGATGCCGTGATCGGCCATCGCGCGATGCAGGCCGAGGTTGCTCATGACGGTGGCGACGAGTGTGTCGTCGGTGAGCTCGCCGCGCTCCTTCAATGCCACGGCGAGGATCGCCATGATCTGGTCACCGTCGATCACGGTGCCGGCAGCGTCAACGGCGAGGCACCGATCGGCGTCGCCGTCATGCGCGATGCCGAGGTCTGCGCCGTGCGCGACGACAGCCGCCGCAAGCTGGTCGAGGTGCGTCGAACCGACACCGTCGTTGATGTTGAGGCCGTCGGGATCAGCGCCAATGACGGTGACTCGAGCCCCGGCATCCGCAAACGTCTGCGGCGAGACGCCCGCCGCCGCACCGTGTGCACAGTCGAGCACGACGTGAAGGCCCTCGAGCCGATGCGGCAGCGACTGGAGCAGGTGCAGGACGTAGCGGTCCTCGGCATCCGAGAAGCGAGTGATCCGGCCGACTCCGGCACCGGTCGGCTGCAGCTTATCACCGCTCATGGCGGCTTCGATGCGCGCTTCGACGACGTCGGGCAGCTTCACGCCGCCGCGGGCGAAGATCTTGATCCCGTTGTCGGGCGCCGGGTTGTGGGATGCCGAGACCATGACCCCGAAGTCGGCGTCGTGGTCCCCGACGAGGTAGGCCAGGGCAGGCGTCGGAAGAACACCCGCGTCAAGGACGTCAACGCCCGACGAGGCGAGTCCCGCCGACACGGCGGCGACGAGAAACTCCCCCGACACGCGCGGGTCGCGGGCAACGACCGCGGTGAGACGCTTGCCCGCCGCGCGGCGTGCGTCAGCGGTACGGCCCTGGCCCAGGACGACAGCAGTCGCCTGGGCCAGGGACAGAGCCAGATCGGCGGTGAGGATGCCGTTGGCAAGTCCTCGTACGCCGTCCGTGCCGAAAAGCGGCATAGTGCGCCGTGCGCGAAGCGATTAACGCTTCGAGTACTGCGGAGCCTTACGGGCCTTCTTGAGACCGGCCTTCTTGCGCTCCTTCACGCGGGCGTCGCGCGAGAGGAAACCGGCCTTCTTGAGGGCCGGGCGGTTGTTCTCGGCGTCGATCTCGTTGAGCGCACGGGCGATGCCCAGGCGCAGCGCGCCGGCCTGACCCGAGGGGCCGCCACCCTGAATGCGGGCGATGACGTCGTAGGCGCCGGTGAGGTTCAGCAGCGTGAAGGGGTCGGTCACGAGCTGCTGGTGCAGCTTGTTCGGGAAGTAGTTCTCGAACGTGCGGCCGTTGACGGTGATGGTGCCGGTACCGGGAACCAGGCGCACGCGCGCGATGGCTTCCTTGCGGCGGCCCACTGCTGCGCCGGGAACGTTGAGCACGGGGCGCGCAGCCTCGACAGCCTCGACGTCGACGGCGGATTCGGTGGTGTAGCTGGTGGGCTCGGTTGCGGTGGTGTCGTTCGCCACGAGTATGTCCTTCTGGTCTGTCCGGCGCTTACTGGGCGACCTGGTCGAGCGTGTATGTCTTGGGCTGCTGAGCGGCATGCGGGTGCTCGGCACCGACATACACCTTCAGCTTGGACAGCTGCTGGCGACCCAGGCTGTTCTTGGGGAGCATGCCGCGGATGGCCTTCTCGACGGCGCGGACGGGGTTCTTCTCGAGCAGCTCGCTGTAGGAGACGGACTTGAGGCCGCCCGGGTAACCGGAGTGGCGGTAGGCCATCTTCTTCTCGAGCTTCTGGCCGGTGAGGGCGACCTTGTCGGCGTTGATGATGATGACGTGGTCGCCACTGTCAACGTGCGGTGCGAAGGTCGCCTTGTGCTTGCCGCGCAGGAGCGCTGCGGCGTGGGAGGCGAGGCGGCCGAGAACGACGTCGGTGGCGTCGATCACGAGCCATTCGCGCTGGATTTCGCCAGCCTTGGGGGTGAATGTGCGCGTCACGATAGTGCTGCTTTCTGATTCGAACGGAGTGGTTCGTGAATCCCGCTCCGGGGTGGTTCCGAGGCCGAAGGCCGCCGAACACGCCAGTGGAGGGCTCACGTTCGCGGTGATCTGCCGCAGTGAGGCAGGCACCAAAGATCTAGCTTACGGCATCTGGATGCTGCGCGCGAACGAATAGCCTGATTCTCATGCCCACCCGCGTCCGTGCTCGACTCGGTCGCGGCGCGCTAGTGCCGGCGGCCCTGAACCTTGTCGGGATCGGGGCGATGACGGCGCCCGCTATCACCGGCCTACCGCTGGCTGTCGATCTGCTCGCTCCGGCGACAGAGCGAACCGGCATCCTCGCGCTGGCTGTGACCCTCGGCGCGGTAGCGGCGACGGTGACCAACCCTCTCTTCGGGGCGCTCTCTGACCGCACGCGCTCGCGGCTCGGCGCGCGGCATCCGTGGATCATCGGCGGTTCCGTCTTCGGGCTCGCCTCGATGGGCCTCCTGCTGGTCGCGCCGTCGATCG
Organism: Microbacterium sp. NPDC076895; assembly: GCF_040687115.1. Classification (NCBI taxonomy): domain Bacteria; kingdom Bacillati; phylum Actinomycetota; class Actinomycetes; order Micrococcales; family Microbacteriaceae; genus Microbacterium; species Microbacterium sp. NPDC076895. The sequence continues at coordinate 40,908 of NZ_JBFBMQ010000003.1, read as the reverse complement.
GGATCCTGCTCACAGCATGGGTGCTGGTGCAGGTGTCCTACAACGCGCTCCTGGCAGGGGCGGCGGGTCTTCTCGCCGACGCCGTTCCGGATGCCGAGCGGGGGCGAGCCTCGGGAGCTTTCTCAGCTGCGGCATTCCTCGGCACCGTCCCTCCCCTGCTTCTGTCGAGCCTTCTTCCAGATCACGTCGGAACGGTGACGTTGGCGATGTCACTTCTCGCCGTCGCGGTCGCCGTCGGGGCAGCGGCTGCGCTGCCCGCCCGCGCGGTACAGGCGACGCAGGCCCAGGATGCCGAACCTGGCGGCATCGGCTCGGTCCGCCGCTTCGCACCCGTGTGGGCCAGCCGATTCATCCAGTCGGTGGCGTTCGGGCTGGTGACCTCGTTCATGCTCTACCTGGTGGCAGACCGCATCACGGGAACGGCAGGTGCCGCCACGGCGCTCACGTCCCTCTCGACGCTCGCGGGTGGCGCGGCGATCGTCGGCGCGGCGCTCACCGTTGGCTGGGTAGCCGACCGGATCGACCCACGCATCCTGCTCGCAGGCTCCGCACTCCTCCTTGCCTGCGCGGCACTGCTTCGGGCGGGTGCCGCGAGCGCGCCGACGCTGGTGCTGAGTGCGGTTCTGGGTGGGATCTCCATGGGGTTGTTCCTCGCGGTGAATCTTACGGCGGCGCTTCGTCGCATCCCCGTCGGCGCCGGCGGCCGATATCTGGGAGCGTTGAACATCGCCGACACCCTTCCCCAGATCGTGGTCCCGAGCGTCGCAGCGTGGCTGCTCACCCTCGGCGGACCGGATCCGATCTCGGGTGCCGCCGACAACTTCACGTCCCTGTGCGTGGGCGCAGCCGTGGTGAGTCTCGCGGGACTGGCAGTCCTACCTTTCCTGCGACCCGCTCGCGCCGAGGTCGTCGGGGCCGGTGCCAACGCCGGGCCGGATGAGACCCCACGCGGCGAGCGCGCGTAACGCGTCGGCGCGACTGCTCACACCGAGTTTGCGGTACAGGGCACGCAGCTGTGACTTGACGGTGTTCGGCGACACGCTCAGCGCGGCGGCGATCTGGGCCACGCCGTCGTGGCGGCCGAGCTCCAGCGCTACCGCGTGTTCGCGGGCGGTGAGCCGAGGCGCAGCACCGGGTGCTGCGATCATCGCCCACTGGCGCGCCCGCTCGACGCGCTCGGCGAAATCGGGATGGCTCGCCCGGTCGATGCTCGCAGCGAGAACCGCGAGCGCAGCATCCGGCACCAGCGCGAGTGCAAGCATCTGCTCGCTCTCGGCGAGCGCAGCATCCGCACGTTCGATCGCCGTTCGCGTGTGGGCGTCATCGTGGCCGAGAACGGCGACGGATGCTGCGGTCAGCGCGAGGTGCTCGGCGCGCGCGCGAGCGGATGCCTGCCCGGCTGCCGCGCCGTTGAGCAGTCGCAACGCACGTTCGGCGTCACCTGCGGCGAGGGCGATGCGGGCACGACTGACGGCGGTGCGCGCATCCTCGCTGCGGCCGAGAACACGTTCGGCTGCAGCGAGATCTCCGGCTGCCAGTGCTGCCAGGGCGCTGGTGTGTCGCAACCGGGCACTGGTGAAGGGCGAGACGGCACGCCTGGCTCGTTGGGCGCTGACGACGCTCCGGATCCGCTCCCGCGCGATGTCGGGTCGGTGGCGACGCAGCTGGATGAGGACGTCGACGTGCAGCAGCGGCGCCCAGTGCTCGATCGTCTCGCGGTGCTCGTCGAGGGCGTGCAGGTGCGCCTCCGCGGCCTCCAGGTCTCCGTCCTCGAGCGCGATCAGAGCATGGGCCAACTGCAGATAGCTGCCCGGGTAGCCCGTCTTCCACCGCTCCGGCCACTCCCGTTCCTCAGCGCGGCCGGCGACGGCGCGCGCCTGCACGATGTCGCCGTCGAGCGCGTACGTTCCCGCGAGCAAGGCGAGTCCCTGAAGCCCCGCGCGATACCCGCCGGCGTCGCTGACGGCTACCGACTGGCGGAAGCATTCGATCGCCCGGGGCACGTCGCCTCCATAGAGCAGGCTCGTTCCGATCTGGTTCCAGATACTGGGCTCGTTGCGTCCGAGTCGTGATCGGTCCCCCGGACTCATCTCGCCGAGGGTGTCGAAGGCCTCACGGGCAGCCTTGGTTCCGTCTCTTCCCGAGACCCGCTGGGCAGCAGACTCGATAGCTCGTAGCAGGACGCGATCTGCGGGATCGCGGGTGGCCGAGCGTTGGCGAGAGCCATATGCGGCCAAGAGGAAGAACTCGGTTGCGCGGAGCCGGTGATCGGGCCGGGCGTTGGCGATGATCGCCAGCAACGTCGTCACGAGCGGGAGCCTGCCGAGCACCGTGAGGGGAACCCCCCGAAACAGCTCCGTGACCTGCAAGCCGTATGGCAGCAGCTCGTTCCAGAATCGGCGCACCGTATCTGTCGCGAGAGCCCAGTCACGATACTCGACCGCGCGGCGCAGCGCCGCGAAGGGCTGTCCGTTATCGAGCTCCCACCACGCGATCAGGATGTTCAGCTCCCGAAGCCGCCGTGGCGGCAGGTTGCGGCGGGCGGATGCCGAGAGTGCCCGCTGCGCGAACGGCGACGGTTCGAAGACGGCAGCCGCCTCCCGCCGAAGGCCGTGGCTGCCGAGGCCGCGCCACTGACCGAGCCCTTCCCGCTCGGCACGGTCGAGAAGCCCTGCGGCATCCGTTTCTTCGGTGAGCCGGGCGGCGAGCTCGACGTCGACGGCATCCGCGAGGCAGATCGCTTCGAGGAAGGCAGTGAACTGCGTATCCCATGACGATCGGCGGATGCGCAGAAACGGAGTCGACGATCTCGGAGACGCGAGACGAGTCGATCTCCCGCAGGGTTCGGTCGCCGCCACCTCCCCCCGCCGCGTTCTCATCGAAGGTGAGCAGACGAGCAAGCCCCGGCGCACCTCCGTGGTCGAGCACGTCCCGCACGACCGGTGTGTCCTCGCCGGTGTGCAGGAGATTCGCCGCCTCAGCCCGGGTCAGGGCGAGCGCATCATCACGCAGCACGATCACATCAAGCGCCATCGTGAGCGCAGGCTCGACGAAGCCGTTTGCGACACGGGTCGTCGTGCGCACCGAGAGGGATGACGTGTCGCTGAGCAGCTGGATGATGCCCGTGATCGTCTCAGGGTCGAGGTACTCACTCTCATCGATCGCGAGTGTGATCTCCCCGAGCCGGGCAAGGCCGCGGCGCAGAGTGTCCCAGGGTTCGGTGACGAACTGGAACGCGGCGGGCCCCGCCGAGAGGGGGTTTCCGGGCTCAAGGAGGCCGTAGTCGTGCAGCGCGAGGGCTACCTGGCCGGCGAAGACGGTCGGCGAGCCGCCGCCATCTGCGACACGGAGCCAGAGGCCACGGCGCGGCGTTCGGGCAGCCCACTGGGCCATCGCCACGGTCTTTCCCATGCCCGCGGGGGCGCACAGCACCGCGAGCGGTCGGTCCTCCTCGAGAACCGATTCCAGGCGCGCACGATCGAGAAGCGCGCCCGGCAGACGCGGAACTCCGGCAAGACCCATGGAACCGACCCCGACGACGCCGCGGTGGGAGGGAGGGCGCGGTGTCGCTCCCCCAGAATACGGCGCGTCAGAACAGGGGGAGAGCTCCCTCGACGTTGCTTCGAACCATCGCTCCCAGGAGCAGGAGGAGCGTACCCACGAGGAAGAGGATGGCGAACGCGAGGGCCAGGCGCAGGTTCGTCATGTGGGTCGTACCTTTCGAGCGCACGTAAGCGATGCACGGGTCCAAACGGCGGGCCGCCTCTCGGGGAGAACAAACGACCCGCCGCAGGAGGGGTCTGGGAACCCCGCGGCGAGCGTAAGCACCCGTGACGCCGTTCGCGGCGCCAGCACCGCGCATTTCACCCGCCCACTCACCCGCCCACTCACGCAGCCACGTCCCGGAGACGAGGGGTGAAGCGGCGGGTGAATTCGAGCAGGACGAACCGTTCGCGAGGGCCTGAGTCCGAATACTCGGCGGAGGATTCGCCAACTCGCAGGCCCGAGCGCGTCTGGAGATCCCTGTGCTTGCGCGTGCGCGAGCACAAATGCACTGCCCTCCCTCGCTCCCGCACGGAGCGACCTGACAGAAGACGGTCATTCGATGAACGCCCCCTGCGCCCTCCGCATCCGCTGCTCCCGCGACCCGCCGCGCGTCTCGAGAGCGCAGGCGGCGGGGGTGGATGCGACGAGTCTCGCTCGCGCTGGCTCCGGCGGTGATCGTGAGCACCGTCGGCCTGGGTGTCTGGGGTGCGACGACCGCGGCATCCGCCGCGGCCCTCCCCGATCCATCGACCTCGATCGGGCTGGTACAGACCGGTGGCGCGTACGGGGATGCCGACACCAAGCCGTTCATCCTCGCCGGCGAGGATGCCACCTTCGATGTGTCGATCACGAACACCTCGACGACAGGTGGATTCAACGCGTCTCTCACCGTCTTGCTGCCGAGCGGGATCGATTTCGTCTCGTCTGGCGGGATGGGCTCGCCCGTCATCTATCCGAGCGGCGCTCAGCTTCCCAATAGCGCGAAGACGCAGACTGGCGACCCGTTGGCGACAGTTCCCACGGGCATGCAACTGTGGGTCTTCCAGGATGTCGCCGACCTGCCGGGCACCGCGACGTATCCCTCGTCACTGACCGTCCGACCCGACGCTGACCTCTTCCCGGTCGGCGCCGACCCCGACATCACCCTCACGGGCTACATCTCCGCCGACCCCGCCCTCATCCCCGTCTTCGACGGGTCAACCGGCGTCGGCGGTACCGCGGGCGCTGCCGAGACCTCGGGCGGTGCCAGCTCGACCGACATGCCGGTTCACGCGCTGCGGTTGACCAAGCACGAACCGAGCCCCGAGATCGAACTGCTGCGCGGTGTGCATGAAAACCACCAGACCGTCTACACACTGACCGTCGAGAACTCGCCGCAGGGCGACACGAACGGCGTCACCCTCGTCGACTTCCTCCCCGCAGGCCTCGAGTTCCTGGCATGCGCAAGCGTTGACAACACGGCCGACTCGCCGCTGCTCTACGACGGCGGCGGAAGCCTCGGCGGTTCCCTCGAGTACCCGACCACCGGCCCGATCACGGGCGCCTCACCCGCGGACTGCCTGACGCCGGCAAGCGTCGAGACGGTGAACACCGGCATCCCCGCCGGCCTCGACCCGGGCGTCTACACGAAGGTGACCTGGAACCTCCCCAACCTCACCGGAGGCACGGCGCAGGCCACCGATCTCAGTGCCCCGGGAGTAGCCGGCACGTACGTCATCCGCTACGTTGCCGCGGTCCCACTGTTCGAGAACACGATGGACTTCGTCACGACGGCCGGGAGCGGCACTCCTGATCCCGCCGGGCTCCAGCAGGCATCCAACCTGAACAACAACAACGGCGCCTCGACCCGGCAGGGACAGGGCGCAGGCTTCGGTGACGGCATCCTGTACGACAATCTCGCGACCGTTGCCGGGACGTACGCCGGACCGCTCGCCCCCTCCGCTTCCGCGTCAGCGAGCGACACCGACAGCGAGCAGATCCAGGCGATGGACCTGCGGGTACTCAAGAGCGTTACAACCGGTGCCGGCAGTGAGTTCATCACGGGGGGCTTGGCGACCTACACGCTGAACATTGCGACGAGCGAGTACACGAGCTCCGGCGACCCGAGCGATCCCGACCCAATCGAGCTCGTGGACACGTTCGCCAACGGACTGTGCCCTGCGCTCCCCGGTCCCGCAACGGCCAGCATTACGGGTGACCCGCTTCCCGCCGACTGCCTCTATCCGTCGTCGGATGCCGGCGCGACGCTCATCGGCGCCACGGCGACGGCTATCGACTATGACTCGGCAACCGGCACGTTCGCGGTGACCTACCTGATCGACCCGGCAGCCCTCACCGCGAACGACGAGCACGTGGTCAGCTACACGACTCTCATGCGCAGCACCTACGACACCGACGACCCGTGGGTCGGTCCCACGACCTCGGGTGACAGCCTCGGCAACACCGTGACGATCACGGGCTGGACTGACGCGATCCCCGCTCTCACCGGCGTGACCAACGGCAGCGGCGTCCCCGCCGATGGCACAGAGGATGTGTGGGACGATTCCGAAGCGACGCTGGACTCAGCCTTCTCGGCCATCTCGAAGCAGGTACTCCCCCGCGACGCGGTGGTGCCGACGCCGGGGGTGGCCCCGACCGCCGCAACCTCGTGCGACGTGGCCCCGGGCGCCCCGTGGGCGCAGAACCAGACGGATGCCGCAGACCCCGCCTTCCACGCCGGAGATGTCGTCTGCTACGAGTTGACGGTCGACTTCGCGAACGAGATCGACGTTCGAAACCCGCTGGTCACGGACTTCCTTCCCGTGGGCGTCTCCTACCTGGATTCGGCAATCTACAGCGGAGCCGGCGGCACGACCGCCGGTGTCACGATCGACAGCTTCTCGCAGAGCGGTCAGCGACTGGACTGGCAGGTCGGCACGGTGGGTGCCGGAGGCGACCGTTACGTGCCCCTGAACTCCACGCTCGTGCTGCACGTACTGGGGCTGGTGACCTCGAACACGCCGTCGGACAGCTCGACGCTCGATAAGCCGCAGAACCTCATGAAGTACCAGCAGGAGAACGTGCTGGGCGACCTGTTCTTCCTGCGTGACGCGTCGGAGATCCAGCTCGGGCAGGGCCCGACTCTCCTCAAGGGCGTCCGTGACGTGGACGGCGATGCGACCCTCCCGGCGCAGAGCCAGAACAACGCGGATGGCACCGTGTTCGATTCGAACCGCGACGGCATCCAGGTGGCCGCGGGCGATGTCGTCACCTACCGCGTCGACCTCTCCGGCGGCGACTTCGACGCCGATCTGACCGTCTGGGATGCCCTCCCCAGCGGGATCGACAAGGGCGACGTCTCGGCGATCAGCAATGGCGGTGTCGCGCTCGATCCCGGCGACCCGGGCTATCCCACCGACCTCGACTCTTCTTACAGCGGCCGCTCGGTCATCGCGTGGACCGGCATTGCCGTTGCTGCGGCGCCAGGCACGGCAACTCTCACCTACGACGTCACGATTCCTACGGACGCACGCGTGAACGTCGACTACGACAACACGGCCTCGATCACGCAGTACGACGTCGACCTCAACACCGGCGAAACGCAGACCCTCTACCCCACCGACTCCCTCGATGACACGACGCGGCCGGCCGACGAAACGGTGCCCGGCGCGAACACGCGCGACGACTCCTCGGTGTTCACCCCCGACCCGACAGTCGACAAGGAACTGGTGTCGACCGAGATCGGCCCGAACACCGGTATCGGCGAACAGAACCTCGACCCGAACAACGGCTCAAACCAGGCGGTGCAGGGCGAGCTCATCACCTTCGAGTACTCGGTTTCCGTCCCCGCACACACGACGGTGACAAACGCCGTCCTGCGCGATCGCGGCACGCTGCTGCGCGGTGCCACCACGGTTCCGTACACCGTTCACGGAACGCCGACCTGGACAGCCTCGGCCCTGACCGGCGCGACCGCGGGTGACTTCTCCCTCTCAGGCGCCGGAGAGCTGACCTTCCCCGCGTCGTACGCGAACACCTCGGACGAGGCGCAGGTCTTCACGGTGACGCTGACCCTGTACGTCGGCGACGCAGGGAACACGAACTCGACCCTCACCAACCGCGCCCTGTTCACCAGCGACACCTGGAATGGGCAGCACGACGACTCGGTCATCTACATCGAGCCGAACCCGCAGATCACCAAGAGCGCGTCTCCGGCATCCGATCTCACGACCAGCGACACGATCACCTACACGCTCACCGTCGCAAACACCTCGAACCGTCCGATCTCCTACGACAACGTGATCGTCGACACAGTGCCGGCGGGCCTCATCGTCGACATCGGCTCGGCGTCGGTCGCACCCGTCGCGTTCGATTCGGGCGTGGAAACCGGCGCGGGCGGCACCATCACGTGGAACGTCGCCGAGATCCCGCCGACGGCCTCGATCACCTACGAGGCGAGCATCGATCCGTCCACGGGTGGTGGCGAGAGCTACACGAACACCGCGACGGAGACCGGCTACACCCTCCCCTCGAGCCTCGGCGGCGACGTCACGAGCCGTCGCGGCACGCGCACCTCGAACGACGACGCAACAGTGACCGCCGTCACTGCCGAAATCGCCAAGGGGGTCCGCACTGCAGGCACCTCTGATGCCTTCACCACGAGCGTGTCCGAGCCGCTCGGCGAAACAGTCGAGTACCAGGTCGAGGTGACGCTGAAGGCCAACATCAACTACTACGACCCGGTGATCTCCGACGATCTTCCCGCCGGTGTCGTGCTCCAGGATGCAACGATCAGCGGCCCGACCGCAAGCCCGTCAACCGGTGTCACCGGCACCTGGGACTACACGCTGAATGCCGGGACCAACACGGCCACCTGGACCTACCACGACGGCGCCGGCAACGACATTCTGTCGGAGCCCGTCGACCGCGTGCTGACCCTCACCTACAAGGTGCTGCTCGACGGCAATGCCGTCGCCGCGAACATCGGAGACCTCCCCAACACCGCCGTGTTCGCGTGGAACACGACCAACGACGACCCGTCGACCCGCACCTCGATCGATGACGACGCGACCGTCGATGTCCTCAATCCCGAGCTCGCGATCGACAAGACCGTCTCCAACGACGCACCCAACCCGGGCGAGGAGTTCGATTACACCCTCGACGTGACCAACAGCGGCAACACCCCTGCCTACAAAATGGTCGTGACAGATAAGGTCCCAGCAGGCATCGTCGTTGACACCACGTCGATCTCACCGGTACCGGCGAGCATTGATGCTGGGGTCGGCACCGGTGCCGGCGGCACGATCGGGTGGGATCTTTCCGGCCCGCTGAGCAGCACGGCGCCCGGGAACACGCTGCAGTTGACGTACTCGGCGACTCTCGCAGCCTCCGAGCTGATCAGTGATCAGGACTACGACAACATCGCGACCGTGACCGGCTACGAGTCGTTCCCGTCGGGTGGGCGCGAGTACGGCCCGGAGACACCGTCGACCGCGACGGTGAACCCACTGTTCCCGAACGTGGAACTGGCCAAGACCGTCACTGCAGGAACCCTCGCGTACGAGGGCGTGCCGTTCAGCTGGACGATTACCGCGACGAACGACGACCCCACCAATCCCGTCGGTCCGGCACAGACCGTCGAGGTCACCGACACGCTCCCCGTCAACTGGAAGTACACCGACGTGACGAGCATCACGATCGATGGTGCCGCGTGGCCCGGCACCCTGACCCCGGCGGTGACAGGCACCGGCGCCCCGGGTGACCCCGAAGTGCTCACCTGGAACTTCGGGTCCCCCGCCCCGGGCACCGCGGCGCTCGCACCGGGCAAGCAGATCGTTATCGTGTTCACCGCCACTCCTCAGGAGGGCGCAGTGACCGACCCGGGTGCCACTGTGAGCGACTCCGATCGCCCCGAACACACCAACACCGTCAGCGCGGTGACGACCGACACCTCGGGCGCGACCAGAAACGCCGATGTCCCCTCGTACACCGGGCCTGACAAGACGGCAGCTGCTGTGATCCACCGCGCCGATCTGCACCTCCTGAAGGAGGCGATCGGGGGCGACACGACCACCGGCGACTGGATTCCGGGCGCGAGCGTAGGTGCGGCCTACGCACAGCCGCAGTGGCAAATCACCGTCACCAACCAGGGACCGGATGACTCGGTCGGCCCCTTCTCGGTCGTCGACACCACGACCCTTCCCGCAGGAGTGACGACCGGTTCGTTCACCGCGCGCTACTACGCGGACGGATCGGACACGACCGGCACGGCGCTGACCCTCTCGGGCACGGGCACCGTCGCCGACCCCTTCCTGGTGGGTGATGGGTCGACGAGCCTGAAGGCCGACGGTACTGACCGGATCGTGCTGCTGGCCGACGTGACAATCGCCGCCTCGGCGACCGGAGATGCCACCAACGACGCATCCGTAGTCGGTGAGACCTATGAGACTCCGGACGACATCGCTAAGGACAACTCCGACGACGTCACCCAGCCGCTCACCCCTCTGGCTGACCTCGTGATGGACAAGTCCGGACCCTCCTCCGCCAATGCGGGTGGATCGCTGACGTGGACGCTGTCCGTCACGAACGCGGGGCCCTCCGATTCCGTGAGCGCGCCTGGTGCACTCATCACGGTGACCGACGAGGTGCCTGACGGGATGATCGATGTCTCGGTTCCGACGATCCCGGCCGGCTGGTCGGGACCGGCACCGACTGACGTGTTCCAGCCAGGCCAGACGATCACCTTCACGATGGATGCGACGGGATCGATCGCCCCGGCGGCGCCGGCTGTGGAGTTCACCCTCTCGGGAACGGTCGACCCCGCGTGGAACACCGGAGACCCGATCGACAACACGGCGGTGGTGACGGCGGGCGCGACAACCGACCCCAACACCTCGAACAACGAGGATGACGCAACCGTCACGCCCGGCATCGACACGACGCTCGGAATCAACAAGACCCGCGTGGTCTTCGATGGCACGGATTGGGTCCCCGCGGCCGGGCTGAGCCCCGTCCCGCCGGTGGTTCCCGGCGACACGGTGACCTACCTCGTCGAGGTGACCAACACCGGCACCGCGGATGCCCGGAATGTCACGGTGCTCGATGAGGTCGAGAGCTACTTCACCTACGACTCGTTCGTCTCGGTGACGCCGACCGGAACCGACTGGTCACACACCGGCGGCAATAGCGGTGCCGGCGAGGACCAGACGTTTGCCCTGGCCCCGCGCCTGCTTCCGGGTGAGACCGCGAGCCTGCGCGTCACGATGCTCCTCGATCCTGCACTTCCCAACGGTGCGACCGTCGAGAACACCGTGGAAGCGGATGCCGACAACTCGACCAATCAGCCGACCGACACCGATTCCACCGACGATTCGGAGCGCTCCGCCGACCTGATGATCGAAAAGTCCCACACGGATGCTGCGATCGCGGGATCAAGCCTGGACTACACGCTGCTGGTGACGAACCTTGGCCCGTCGCCCTCGGTGGGTGCTGTCGAGATCACCGACACGCTCCCCGACGGATTCTCCTACGAGTCGGGCACGGCGGTTGTCACGGTCGCGGGCGGAGCTCCAGCCTCGATCGAACCCGTGGTCGTGGGACAGAAACTGACCTGGACGATCGGTGACAGCAGTCTGTCGCTCGCGAAGGATGGGACGATCGAGCTCGTTTTCGGCACGGTGCTCGCTGACGATCTGACCGCCGACACGTACGTGAACGTCGCCGTCGTCGACGGGCCCGACGATCACAATCCCGTGAACGACCGAACCGAGGACCCGACAGACGTCACGACCCTCACGAACCTGTCGATCGTGAAGGACACGACTACCGCGGGCCCCTATGTCGCCGGTCAAACCGTGGAATACACGCTCACGATCGTGAATGACGGCCCGTCGATCGCTCGGAACGTCACGGTCACCGACACCCCGGATGCGGGGATGACGGTCACCGCGATGTCGGGAACCGACTGGACGTGTGATGTGACGGCTACTCCGGCGAGGTGCGAACGGGGGACCCTGCCGGTGGGAGGACCCGTCACGATCACCGTGACCGCTCTGATCGGGGCGTCGGTGCCGGATGCGACCACACTCGACAACGAAGCGGTGATTGCGACCTCGACGCCTGAGACCTCGACATCCGATAATGAGTCGACCGCGCAGATCTCCGTCACCTCACTCGCCGACATGGCTCTCGTGAAGACGGCCGTCGATGAGTCCGGCGTCCCGGTCACCACAGCGGTCGCAGGCGAACAGGCTCGGTACCTCCTCGAGGTCTCGAATCTCGGGCCGTCCGATGCCGTGGCGCCGATCACGATCGTCGACACCCTGCCGGCGGGGATCACGTTCGTTTCGCTCGAGGCTGGAACGGATTGGACGGCCGTGGCCGCCCCGGTCGACCCGGCGACGAACACGCAGACCGTGACCCTCACCCGCAATCCCGCAAGTGCGGGGCTGGCAGCCGGGGCGGATGCTCCGGATGTGACGCTCGTGGTGGCACTGGACCCGTCGATCGCGGTTGACCCGCTGTCCGGTGAAACGGTGCTGACCAACACCGCGAGCGTCAGCTCCGGGACGGTGGATCCGACGCCGGGTAACAACACCGACACCGCGGACCTGGACGTCACCCAGGCAGTGAACCTGTCGATCGTGAAGACCCACGACGCCGGCGACGTACGGATCGGCGACGACCTGCCCTTCGATCTGGCGGTGCGCAATGATGGCCCCTCGACGGCGACAGGGGTGACAGTTGTCGACGTGATCCCTGCCGGGCTCGAGTACGTGGGTGCCGCGGGAACCGACCCCTCGTGGACCGTGGTGGCAGACCCCGTGGCGCCCGATGGGACGACGACGGTGACTGCAACACTGTCGGGTGAGCTGGCGCCGGGGAGCGACGCCCCGAGCCTCTCGCTCACGGTGACCGTTACCGCGGCCGCCTACGACGAAGTCGTCAACGTCGGTGTCGTCACGGGTGACCAGCCCGAGACGGACCCGTCCGACAACACCAGCGATGACACCGTCACGGTGCCCCCGCAGTCGACGCTGGTGGTCACCAAGACGGCTCTGGGCGGGCTGCAGGTCGGTTCGAAGGGCACGTACGTGATCGCGGTGACAAACGAGGGCCCCACGGAGGACCCAGGCCCGATCGTGGTGACCGACGTGCTGCCGCGCGGATTGACCTACGTGTCAGCATCCGGGACCGGCGCGACGTGTGATGCGTCCGGCCAGACGGTAACCTGCACGCTCGACAAGCCGCTCGGCGTTGGTCAGACGGTATCGATGACCCTCGTGGTGACCGTGGCAAACGGCGCCTACCCCGAGGTCACGAACACCGTCACTGTCACGACCCCGACCGAGCAGCTGCCCGGGTCGAGCCTCACCGCGTCGACCACCAACCCAGTTGCCGCTGATCCGCTGGCGGGCACGGGCGGAACGCCGTCCTGGTGGCTGATCATCGCGACAGTGCTCCTGCTCATCGCCGGTGGTGGGTTCTTGGCCGCGTCACGTCGTCGAACGGATGCGTGAGAATCGCGTCATGAAACGCCGCACACGGCATCTCTAGGGGTGTGAGCACGTCCCGAGCTGTTAGCAGTCACGGCCCTTCCGACTCCGCAACGTCGGAAGGGCCGTGGCCGTTCCAGTTTCGGGCGCGCCGGTGGCGGCTACTTCTCACCCGGCGACGCGCCGGAATTGCGCGGCTCTCGGAGGCGCGCCTGTGGGGCCGGTGGCTCGAACTCGCGGATGGCTCGCGCGCGTGGCGCTGGGAGCGCGGTGGCGCCGACGTGACCTGCGCCTCCCCGCGTCGGGCGGCGTGGGCCAGAGGGCTTCCCGTCCGAATGCTCCTCGTCTCCCCCGGTGCTTCCACAGGCGCGGAGTCTTCCGTCGGGGCACCGGATGCCGCACTGACCCCGGTCATCGTCTTCGACTGTGCGGGGCTGCCTGCATCGGAGTTTGCCGAGCTCAGCCGTCACGTGCGCCTGTTCACAGAAAGTTCAGTGTTGCGCGAGGGGGCTATGCAGCCCAATCTTGACGGTAGCCGTATCTGGGAACGGCTCTCTTCGGTGTCCCCTCGAAAGGTGAGCTGACCGTGTCCCGCGCTGATCTGGCGATGCTCAGCGACGACGACCTCGTCGTGCTTTCGCGTCGCAACACCTCCGCGGCATACGCAGAACTATGGTTGCGTCACAGCGCCGCGGCTCTCGCTGTCGCGCACGCGTTCACGACGCTGGATGCCGACGATGTCGTCTCCGAGGCGTTCACGCGGGTCTTTGCGCGCATCAAAGACGGCGGCGGCCCAACGATGGGATTTCGCGCCTACCTGTTGACCGCTGTCAAAAACGTCGCGCGGGAATGGGGCTCGCGGTCGGTTGACACCTCGAGCACGGATGTCGCAGATCTGCCCGCGAGCGTGGACACAGCTCGGTCCGTCGAGGCGTCACTGGAGGCGGGAGTCACGGTGTCGGCGTTCCGCTCGCTGCCGACCCGCTGGCAGGAGGCGCTCTGGTACAGCGACGTGGAAGGGTTGAAGCCTCGCCAGTTCGCGCCGCTGTTGGGCCTTGCCGCCAACGCCGCGTCGGCTCTCGTCGTGCGCGCGCGGCGCGGATTTCGCGACGCATGGGTGAGCGGGCAGCTTCGTGCTGCCGAGACCGACGAGTGCCGCAGCGTGCTCTCGATGCTTGGTGCGCACACGCGTGGTGCGCTGAGCGCCCGGGACTCCCGGACTGCCGAGGCGCACCTCGCTACGTGCGCGAAGTGCTCGCTGGCCTGGGAAGAGGCGCAGCAAGTGTCGAGCCGGCTCGCGCTCGCCCTGCTGCCGGTTGTGGTCGGCGTTCCAGCCGCGGCGTCCTATGCCGCCTGGCTGCAGTCCACCGGCGCTGCGGGTGCCGCGACGGTCGCAGCCGGTGCCGCCGCATCCCCGGTGCGAGCGCGCAGTTCGCGGATGTCTCGATCGGCGCAGATCGGTGTCGTCGCTGCCGGAGTCGTCGCCGCTGTCGCCCTCGGGGCGGGCGTGTGGGCGGCGGTCGGGACGGTTCGCGACGCCTCGGAGCGCACGCCTCCCCCTGCGGCGCAAGTCCCGCCGGTCGAGTCTGCACCGCTCGAGGCGCTCGATCCGGACCCGCCGGTTACTGCAACCTCGACGCCCGATACCGACGATGACGGGCCGGTGCGGCCGGCTCGACCCGACCGCGATCCGACGATCCTTCCGCCGCCAAGCTCGGACTCGCACCCCTCGCCGACGCCCTCTGACGGCACACCCATGCCCACGCCCTCGCGCCCAGCGCCAACGCCAACCGCCACGTCCAGCCCAACGCCAACCGCCACGTCCAGCCCAACGCCAACCCCAACGTCCAGCCCAACGCCAACGCCAACCCCAATCCCGACCCCCACGTCCAGCCCAACCCCGACCCCGACCCCTACCCCGACGCCCAGCCCTACCCCGACGCCCAGCCCTACCCCGACGCCGACGCCGACCCCGACGCCGACGCCGACCCCGACGCCAACCCCAACCCCAACCCCAACCCCAACCCCAACCCCAACGGTGCCGCCGCTCGCCGCTCCAACCGTCACCGTTGATGCGAGCGCAGGCACACAGGTCTACCCCGAGCTGTCGGGAACGGATGCCGAACCCGGCGCTACCGTCGAGATCCTTGATGAAACCGACGCGGTTCGAGCCACCACCGTCGCCGACGATGCCGGCATGTGGGCCGTGACTGACCTATCGGGCGGCACGTGCGCGACCGATGCTTCTGCTTACCTTCCCGCGGGCGATCACACGCTCACCGCACGTCAGACGGTCGACGGGCGCACCTCGGCGCTGTCGACCGGTGTGGCAGTCTCTGTCGCTGAACCACCCATGTTCACCGCGCCAAGCGACGGTGAGGTCGTCTCCCGCTCCGGGTTCATCCTGTCGATCACCGGCGAACCATCGGCATCCGTACAGCGGATCAAACTTCCCGACCCGTCGCCGTGTCGCCCCACACCAATGGTGCTAGATGCGTCTGGCTCTTATGCGCAGGAGTTCACCCTGCCCGAATCGGACACGACCGTGACGATCGGTATCCGTTACGTCGATCCGGTCACCGGTCGTCACGGTGTCGCGTCGTTCGTCACCTTCGCCGCCGGGTAGCGCCTACCCCTCGTTTCAGTCGCGCCGATCTGCGACATCCGCAACCTCACACCCGCACCACGGCGCGACCGAACCATTCCGCCCAGCCTCTGCTGCAACGACTTTCGTGGATTCGCGTCACGAAACCTTCCGCCCGCCATCTGTGGTGGTGACGGGAAGGAAGCGCATGTTCATGCCGACGCCACAGCCACCGCAGTCCACGCCATCAACCTCAGCCGAGGTGCTGGTAGATCTCATCGAGCAGGTGGATGCCGCGTGGCAGCGCGACGACGCAGCCACCGCGATCCGTCTGCTGAATGCCGGCCTCTGGCCGCTGTTCCTCGACCGGCCAGCCGAGCTGCGACGCCTGCTTGTGCCGGTACCCGAGGATGCCGCGCCCCCGGCACTGCTGCTGGCCAAGCGGTTCGCGCTTCCCGTGCTTGATACCCCTGAGCGCATCCGGCTGCTTGCGACCCGTCCGCTGGATGCAACGCCCGGTCAAGCCCTGGATACCCCGACCGACCAGGGATGGCGCATCGCGCAGCGCATGATCGCGCACCGCCTGCGCGGCGAGTTCGACGAGTCACGAGACGTCGCCCAGCGTCTGAGACAGCACATCGAGACCGAGTCCACACACGAGCCGGCACAACTCCCCCAGTTCCTCGCCGCCGCCTACTCACAGCTCGGGACGACGGAGTTGCTCGCCGGCGACACCGCTGCGGCGCTCGCCGACTTTCGGGCGGCACTCGCGGCGACCGAGGGCGACACCGAGCTCGGCATCCGTCGTGACGCGCTGATCAAGCAGGCGTGCGCGCTCGCGATGGAGGGGAAGCTGCGGGATGCCGAGCACGTGCTCGTGCGAGCCGAGACCGAGCGGCAACCGAACAACGCGTACGCCGATCGCATCCGGGCGCGCACTCGGCTCGCCCGGGCACTGATCGCTGTCGAGCGGATGGATGAGTCAGCGCCGGAGCTGCTTTCCAGCCTAGATCACGATCTCCTGTTCGAGTACTGGCCGCTCGTGCTGCTCGCCGAGGGGCGGTGGCGCCTGGCGACGGGAAATCCGGCGGGCGCGCTCGACCTCGTCGATTCGGCAACCGAGCATCGGCCCTTGCCTGCCGGGTCGCTGGGCTTGTGCGTCGCGACGTTCCTGCGAGAAATGGCTGCCGAGATGCTCGGGATGCCGCCGGCCGCGCCTGTTCGCGACCCGGAGTCGCTGCCCGCCCTGTGTGCGCTTGGTGCCGTGCGCGCCATGATCGTGCGGGCCGATCCCCTGGTGGCCGTGCACGCGGCCCGGTCACTGGCCTATCGCCGCGGTGTCGGCCCGTCAGTGCGCCTGGAGGCGCTGCTTCTTACCGCCCTGGCGCTGCAGCGGGCGGGGCTTCCCGCCGACGAGCGCATCAGTTCGGCAGCTGCCACGGTGGCGCGTGAGGAGGGGCTATGGCGGCCATTGGCGGTGGTGCCGGCATCCGTGCGCGATGAACTGCCCGTCTCGCCGCCGGCCCACGTGAGGTATGTGGTTGTCGTCGCCCCGCCACCGGCCGTCATCCTCACCCCGCGCGAGCGCGAGGTGTTGGCGGCGCTGGCAAGCCCGGACTCGCTCGCGCAGATCGCGGCTCGGCTGCACGTGTCGGTCAACACGATCAAGTCGCAGGTGCGCTCGCTCTACCGGCGCATGGGGGTCTCGTCACGTCACGAGGCTGTTGCCGAGGCGACGCGCCTGGGCCTCGTATCCCTGCGGCCGAGCGAGTCGCGGCACCCCGGATGACGTCGGGCGCGGTGTTCTCTAGGCCGGAGCAGTGACGGGGATGCCGACACGTGCGGCGGCATCCGCGAACCGGTCGTCGTACGTGACAACGGTGTCGACGCCGAGACGGATGGCGCAAGCGACATGGAGAGCGTCGAGCGTGCGCAACCCCGCTCCGGGCAGCACACCAGCTTCCCGGTAGATGCCGGGTGTGAGGGCGTACAGGCTGATGTGATCGAGCAGCGTGGAGATGTCAGTCTGCGGTATCTCGTGGCGCATCGCGACGCGTCGCAACTCGGTTTCGAGCAGCATCCCTGCAACGAGCTCAACCGAGCCCTCATCGACCCACGCGGCGAGCGCTACTGACTCGGACTCGTCGATCACGAGCTTCGCGGCGGCAGAGGTGTCGAGGTACGCGCGCGTCACCGCTCAGATCTCAGCTCATCGAGGGTCTCGCCAACGCTGCCACGGATGGTGTGGCGCACGAGCGCTCCCACCCCACGGGAGGCTGTCGCGCGGCGGACGAGAGGAAGCTCGACCGCCTGCTCTCCGCTCGGCACGATCGCGGCGACAGGGACCCCATCATTGGTGACGACGTAGGTCTCGCCCTCTTGCACGCCACGCAGCACGCTCGCGCTGTTGTTGCGCATTTCACGGTGGCTGATCGTCTGCATGCCCTGAATCTATCAGCCGTAGCACGCGTAGCACAGGTGGCGTAAGTGGACAGTGGACGGATGCGTCGCACCGAGCGCCGGGGAGGAATCGCCCTAAATTCCGACGGTGCCGACGACGAGCATCCCGACGAGGATGCCGTTAAAGACGATGTGGGTGATCACGGCGCCCCAGATGCGGGATGTCGCGACGACAAGGCTCGCGCAGACGAGTCCGACGAGGCCGACGGCGACCACCGACCACCAGGTGTAGGTGTCGAAGACGAGGTGCAGGCCGACAAAGAGCAGCGCTGTGACGACGATGGCTGTGAAGCCGGCCCACGAGCGGGAATCCGTCATCCGTCTGATGGCCGTGAAGATCGCAACCAGCAGCACGGCGCGGAAGAAGAACTCCTCGAGCAAGGGCGCGATCACAACGGGCGCGAGCACCCCGTCGAACCAGAAGGATGCCGGAAGCGACCCGTCGAGAGTGCCTGCCGTGGGCCACGCGGCGGTGCCGGTGCCGGCGATTTCGAGCCACCCCTGCGTGAAGCGCAGCAGCACCCCGAGCACGATGCCGTAGAGCAGGTCGAACGGGTGCAAGCGCAGCAGCATTCGGGGCCGGGACCGCACGAACGCGAGGATGATAGCGGCGAGCATCCCGCCCCAGAGCGCGGCGAGCGAGAGCGCGGAACCGAGGGTGCCGCCCACGAGCCGTTCGGCGAGTGTGGCGAGCAGGATGCCGGCGCCGAGCAAGAGCACTGCCCATCCGACGAGTTCCCAGTCCCAGCGAGCGACGGATGACCCGCCCGATCGCCACGAGTGGGCGGCGCGCTCGCTCCGCCTCGACCCTCGCCCCGAATCCGACTCCCGAGACGAGGCGGATCGCAGCGAAGATCCCGGTTGCGCGGTCGAGTCCGCGCGCTTCGACGACCGTCGTTCCCGTGGACGTACTGTCGCCGCGCTAGACTCCGTCATAGGCGCCAGGGTACCTGTCGGGGCAAAACTTCGCCGGTTCGGCGCCGGAACCACACGCTTCTATCCGCATCGCTCGCGCGAGCGGATACTCTTCCGCCCGCCGTACACCAGCCGACACGCGAGGACCGCCGTGGCCTACCGCTCGAGCACGTCAAGACGCCGCTCCCGGGGCTCCGTGCCCGCGTGGGTGTCGATCGTGATCGTCGCGGTGTTGATCCTCGCTGTCGGGGGTTTGAGCTGGCTTGCGCTCTCGCGCGTGCGCACCCCTCCCCCGACCGAGTCGCCGCGGGTCACCCCGACGATGGGTGTTGAGACCCCGAGCGCGACCCCCACTCCGACTCCGACGCCGACGCCCACCTCGACCGCCCAGGCCGCGACGGGTGCCGCCGAACGGTTCCTCATGGTCAACTCTGGCGACATGTGGCGGGCGACCGCGGGCGCATGCGGTTCGGTAGAGCCGCTGCTTGAGCGCTCGACCGATGGGGGCGCGACGTGGAGCGACGTGACGCCGCGCTATCGCGGCATCCAGCAGATCCTCGCCCTGGAGCCGTACGCGGCGGATCAGGCGATGATCGTCGCGCTGATGGGCGATAGCTGCGAACTGCAGGGCCTGCGAACGTTCACGTACGGGCAATTCTGGGAGCCCAACGGCGACATCCTCGCCTCGTCGACCTACGTCGATCCCGCGAATCCGGTAGCCGTTGTGACCCCCGCAGGCACGCTGGACGCCCCCTGCGCGACGCCGACGGGCCTCCGCGCAAATGGCGGGACGACGGCTGTGATCTGCGGGTCGGATGCCTCCGAGTCGGCGGATGCCGCCACCTGGTCACCCCTCGATCAGGCCGGAGTGCTGGCACTGGCTGTGGCCGGTGACGGTCAGATCACGACGGCGCGGGCGGATGCCGCCGCGTGCAACGGGATGCTCGTGGCGGAGCCGGGCGCTGCGACCTGCATCCCGAGCGTTCCGACGGATGCCGCGGTTGCCGTCACCCTGGATGCCGATGGCGTGCCGTGGGTCTGGGCGGGCGACATGTTCGTCGCCACCCGCTGACCACCGCCGCGGTCGCCTCGAGCCGCGCGCCAACGGGCTCGGAGTGCGTCGTCAGGTGTGACGGAGCGGCGGCTCTCCCCGAGCTAACAGAGCGACGACGGTCTCTGCTAAGTTCTGCTCCAGTGGGCGGCGCAAGGTTTGGGGAACGATGGACGGTCGGCGTCGGGTCAACGCGGCAGGGTGGTCAGTCAGCGGGCGAAGCGTGAGGTCGACGATTGCGGCTGCTGCCGTAGTCCTGCTCTGTTCCGCAACCATCGTGCTGACCCATCCGACGAGCGCCGCGGCCGCTGCAACCGCAACAGTCATGGCACGCACTCAGCGAATGTCGGGCCCATCCCTCGAGACGAGTCAGAACGGGTGGTACGAGACTGGGGCAAGGGTCACCTTGATATGTCACCAGCGGGGTCAGTCCGTGAAGGGCTATTACAGTCCATGGCTTCCCAATGGCGGCTGGGACGACCTGTGGTATTTGGTGGATGACGGATACTTCATTGCTGATGTCGACACCAACACAGGTTCAAACGAGCCCGTGGCGCCGGCATGTCCGATTGCTTTCTCTGCGAGCCCGTCCCCGAAAATTGCGGGGACAGCTGAAGTCGGATCGACGCTGAGTGCATCGGTGGGTACGTGGTCGCCCGCGGCCACCCTCTCGTTCGAGTGGAGGCTCGACGGCAAGACAGTATCAACCTCATCGACATGGGTCGCGTCCGCGGCTGCCGTCGGAAAGTCGGTATCGCTCTCGGTCACGGGTTCGCGAACTGGTTACGTAGCAACCAAGAAAACTTCGGCCGCGGTGACGGTTGCCGCGGGAACGCTCAGTGCCCCGAAGCCAACGATCTCCGGAACCCCCGGTGTCGGCCAGACGCTGACAGCGCAACCCGGGAGCTGGTCACCTTCACCCGTCTCGCAGACATTCCAGTGGTACCGCGGAACCACCATGATCAGCGGGGCCACCGCGCCGACGTACAAGGTTGTATCGGCGGATCGCGGCAAGAAGATCTCTGTCAGCGTTACAGGCAAAAAGTCCGGCTATACCTCGGTGACGCGCGCAAGTGACGCCATCATCATCCGAGATGCGCTCACGGCGACTCCCGCACCGATAATCCAAGGAACCGCCAAGGAAGGTCAACAGCTCACCGCTGAAGCGGGAGCGTGGAAGCCTGCACCGGTCACTCTTGCGTACCAGTGGTACCGCGCGGGAGCCGCGATACCGAAAGCTACCTCGAAGACGTACGTGCTCACGTCAGCTGATGTAGGCACTTCAATCACGGTCAAAGTCACCGGGACCAAATCTGGGTATGCGTCGGTGACGAAATCCAGCACCGCAGTTACCCCCATCGGCACGAGGATAACCGGCGCCGTTCCGACGATCTCTGGCTCTGCGAAACCCGGGTCGACGCTGACCGCGAATCCGGGCATGTGGAGTCCCTCCCCGATCTCGCTTTCGTATCAGTGGTACGTCCACGGCACCCCCGTGAGCGGCGCTACCGGCTCAACGTGGACCGTTCCGGTGTGGGCCGCAACGAAGTCCGTCTCTGTAAAGGTCACGGGTTCGCGACAGGGATACTCGGCCGTTGCGCAGACATCGGCGACCCTGACGGTGTCTGCGGAAGTGGGGTCAACAGTTGGCCCGGGAAACTCAATGCCACCGGGATCACTACTGAAGTCAGGCAACGGCGCATACACCTTCGTTGTGCAGGGCGACGGCAATCTCGTTGTGTACAAGGGATCGAGCGCCCTCTGGTCAAGCAGGACCAACGGGCAGGCGCCTCGCGAGTTCGCCGTCCAGGGGGATGGCAACATTGTTCTTTATCGAACTGACGGCCGAGCCGTCTGGGCTTCCAATACAGCCGGAAAGTCAATTCGGGGATTGGTGATGCAGGATGACGGGAACCTTGTGCTGTACGCGACAGACGGCACCGCCATCTGGGCTTCCAACACAGCGTCTGGATCGGGGGGCGGTGGTAGCCCAGGCGTTAACGGCTGGGTGTACCCCATCCAGCCTCACAGCAAACTAACTACATACGGTGGCCACAACGGTGACGACTTTCCCGTTGCCACTGGAACTCCCGTGTACGCGATGGCAGGCGGCTCTGTGAAGATCACTTCGTATCCTGTTTCGAGATCCTGGTGTCCGGTGGACGCGGCCATCGGACGCACTCAGACCGACCTGATCGTGACATCGTCACGCGATGGACATAACTACGCCATCGACTACGCTCATCTCTCCCAATTCTCCGTTGCGAACGGCTCAACCGTCACAGCTGGCCAATTACTGGGATACTCGGGCCAGAACGGGTGCGTTACGGGGCCACACCTTCATGTCGACATCAAGGTCGATGGAAAAGCCAACGTGATGTACCCACACGATATCTTCGGCTGGAGCTACTGAGTGCGGTGATCGCGTGGAGGAGCGCGTGTCTTGTCTTCGCATCTCGCGCAACTCCAACTACGTTGCGCATTCGCCTGACCCTCTCGCATCTCTGCGATCCGCCGGATCTGCGCGCCACTGCATAACCGTCGGTTACTCGTGACCGACGGGGGCGCGGGGCACGGATATTGCTCTGCTCCCATCGTCGGTCATCGAGCGCCCTGTCGCAGCCCGAGACGAAGCGAGACGAAGCGCCCCCGCGCGACCCGGAAACGACCTGTTCACATTTCACCCCTAGGATGCATCTGTCGGTGCACATGGGGACGGGGCATCGACACCCGAAGTGGTGGCCACAGAGATCTGGGGATCAATGGTCGAGGTCCTTGTCGTGTGCACGGCGAACATGATTCGTTCGCCGCTTGCCGAGCTGTACCTGCGCGAGAAGTTCGCGGATCGTCCGATCACGGTCCGCAGCGCGGGAACGCACCCGGCGCCCGACGACGGGATGACACGGCGCGCTCGCGATGCCGCGAAGGCGCTGGGTTTGTCGATGACGGATGCCGAGGCTCACCGCCCGCAGCTGCTGACGCGCGAGATGGTCGAGCAGGCCGACATCATCCTCGGAGCGTCCCGCATCCACCGCAGCGCGTGCGTGCGGATGGATCTCAGCGCCCTGGGGCGCGCGTTCACGATCCGCGAGTTCGCCAGGCTTTCGGCCCAGGTTGATGACGAGGCCCTCCAACGGGCAGTGGATCGTGCGGGCGACGACCCGAATGCGCGGGTCCGCGCCGCAACCGACCTGGTGCGTGAGGTTCGCGGCACGACGGATCCGCCTGGAGACCCGACGGTGGATGACGTGTTCGACCCCGAGCTGTCGCGGCGCCGCTCGCACTATGCCCGCATGGTGTCGGAGATGATCCCCGCCCTGGATATGGCAGTGGCATACGCCACCCGCGTTCGCGAGGCCTCCCTCGTTCGTTGAGCGAGCCGCGCCTCCCGGTCGCTGTATGAGCGAAGCGAGACGAAACAACCGCGAGCCTATCCCCTGATGACCCCGCAGGCGCCGACCCCCGTTTCAGACGTCCAGTCGTGCGAGGTCGGCGTCGATCGCGTCGATCGCAGAGCGGTCGCCGAGCAGTTCCCACCGCAGCACTGAGAACGGGGTGTTGCCGCGAGTCCAGACCGCATCGTGGATGCGACGAAGCGAGAACTCGTCACCCCACACGCGTGCGGCATCTGCTACGAGAGCGAGCATCTGCTGTTTGCCGACGTTGTACGACATGGCAAGTCCTGGCGTTGCCAGATACATCGCCGACTCCTCACGGGCGGTTCCGGCATCCATCGGCACATGCTCGACGAAGTGTGCGACGGCGTCGTCAAGACTGAAGGCGCCGGTGGCGAGGTTGACGTCGGCGATGACCCGCAGGGCGCGCAGCCGCGTGAAGTTGTGCACGACAGTCTGCGAGTGCGGAGCATCCTCGAACAGACCTGCCATGAGCATCATCTCTTCGTTGTAATGCGCGACGCCTTCGTTCGCGCTGGAGTCGATGTAGCGCCGGCGCAACGGGTCGGTGGATGCCCAGCTCAGCGCGAGCTGCTGATAGTGGGCGCCCTCGTGGATGATGCCCAGTCGCGGATCCTGAGCGTTGGCGGCGTAGAAGTACGGAAGTCCCGCCCGCGGGCGGGGCATGTATGACACCCCGTCCCGATCGAGGCGATTCTCGTCGGTGAGGTCGTCGGGAACCCCGAGGGAGCGCAACGCCTCGATCCACGGGGGCATCTCGGCGACGAGGTACCGGCGTAAGCTCTCGGGCTGGCTGAGCAGCCCCTCGCTTTGGTAGAACTCGCGAACCTGCGATTCCTGGGCGGCTTCGCGGGCCACCTGGTCGCCGATCGAATCGAAGAGGGCGGCGGGCGGAACCTCACGGTGCCTGTTCCGGCTGAGAAGCTCCCACACGACGGCGCGGTTGAGATCGGCGCGCGCTACTCGGACGAGGTCTTCCGGTTCGTCGGGCACGAGGGCGACAGCGCGCAGGAACCACGCGAACTTCTCTCGCCCTACGGGCTCCCCGGCGGCTAGGCCCGGCGCGGCATCCGTCAGCCAGTCTCGCCACCCCTCCAACGCCTCAGCCGCCGCGGCCGCCGCTGCGGTGAAGGCGTCGCGGCGCGAGACTTCGAGGAAGGGAAGGAGCGCGGTGGCGGCCGTCGTGAGACGCTCACCAATGCCGTCGAGGTCGGCGACAGCAGCGAGCGCGAGGTCGCGCAGGCCCGACACAGCGAGGTGTTCGCGGGCGATCGCGACCTGGCCGGGTACTGCAGCGAGCACGCGAACGAGCGCGTCCTGACGCGCCTCGTCGAAGGGCGGCAGGGGCAGCAGCAGGTCGTAGAACGGGCCGAGGATCTGCCCATAGAGGGCGAGGGCGTTGCGCTCGATGTTGCGGGTGACGGTGAGGTCCCAGTGGGCACGGTGCATGATCGCGCCGGCGAGCCGGTGGCGCACCTGCTGCTCAGGGCTGGCTTGCCCGACCGGTACGGCTGCCCAGCGGGCGCGCAGGGCCGCGATCCGCTCGCGCCGGGCGGCGAGCGCCGCGGGTCGGATGTCGGGCATCCAGCCAGGCGCGTGGGGGATCCGGGGGATGTCATCGCCGGTGTGGAAGGCATCGGCGGCTGTGGTGTCGAGGATGTCGGTGACGAGGGAAGCGATCGTGTCGTCCAGGGTCATGCTGGCGTCTCCTTCGAGGCTGAGGACGAGGCATCCGCGAGAGCGGCTTGGGCGTCGCGCAGGGCTGGCACCACGACATCGCCGAGCAGCGCGATGGTCGTTGCCGGGTCGGGCCCGAGCGGCGGGCCGAAGCTCAGGTGCGTGACTCCGAGCTCAAGCAGGCCCCGGCAGCGCGCGATCACATCGTCGGGCCCGCCGCAGATGCCCAAGCGAAGCATCTGCTCGGTGATCGCGGATGCCGCAGCGTCGGTGTCTCCGCGGGCGAGGTGACGCTCTGCGCCGACGAAGTCCTCGGGCGTGAGCCCGGCCCGCCCGAGCAGGAAGGGGGAGAAGGCCGGTCCGTAGTAGGCGAGTTTGAGCGCGAGCGCCCGGGCGGCGGCATCCGGATCGGTGTCCATCGACAGCCAGACGCAAGCCGGCAGGTCGATGTCTGATTCGTCGCGACCCGCGGCACGGATGCCGGCGCTGACGTGCTCGCGTGCGGTGATGAGGTGCTCGGGGGGAAGGTGGAGGGCGAGCACGCCGTCGGCTTCCTCACCGGCGAAGGCGAGCATCCGGGGACTCATGGCGCCGATATAGATGGGCACGGGCTCGGCGGGCGGGGTGAAGCGCAGTCGGGCGTCGTCGGTCCAGCCCGGGCCCGCCCCCTCGATCTGGCTCGGTCGGCCCGAGCGCAGCAATTCCCGGATCCCGCGCAGGGCCTGCCGGGTCGCCGTGAGGGGTGTCGGCTGGGCGATCCCGACCCAGTCGAGAAACTCGGCAGACCCGGCGCCGAGCCCGAGCAGGAACCGGCCCTGCGTGATCTCCTGCAGCGTGGCGGCTGCCATGGCCAGCTCGGCCGGGTGGACCGTGTAGGGGTTCATGATCCCGGTGCCGATGCGCAGGCGGGTTGTGCGCTGGCTGATCGCGCCCAGCAGCACGGGCGCCGAGCGCAGCATCAGGTCGTTGGAGATCCAGAGCTGGTCGATGCCGGCTGCCTCTGCGGCGAGGGCGAGGTCTATGGCCTCGGTGGCGGTGAGGTCGTTGTTCACGCGCAGGCTGACGGTGAGTGCCACGGTCTCACTCCTCCCCGCGGAGCCTGCGGCGCAGGATCCCGAGTTGCTGGATCGAAAGTCGGGTGTGCTCGTCGCTGACGAGCGGGTACTTGCTGCGGAACATGACGTGCAGGTTCTCCCCCACGAGATCGGCAACCTCCTGCAGCACGGGGAGCACGTCATCGACGCTACCGAGCAGCAGCTCGCCGCGTCTGCGGGCAACCTCCTGAGGGCTCAGTAGCCCCGGCCGCCACCGGTCCACCTCGGCGGGGTCGAGACCATACCAATCGCCGTAGACACGCCGGGTGAGCAGGTACGACTCCTCGACAATCTGCCACGCGGCGTCGGCACCATCAGGATGCAGGAACCCGCCGACGTTGAGAGATAGCGGTGGCGCGACAGTATCTTTCCCGTGGCGGGCGAGGGCTTCCCGATACTGGGCGAGCACGAGTCGTACGCGCTCGACGATTCCTCGGTTGGCACCCTCGCCGGACTCGTACGCGTCGGCGTCGGTGCCGGCATCCATGCAGAAGCGATCGGCCAGGCGTGCAGCGCGGTCGATGGCGGCCGGGGCGTGCCCGCCGAGCATGATCGGCGGGCCACCGGGGCGCGCAGGGACGGGGCTGACACGGATGCCGCGGCGCGTGTAATGACGTCCGGTGTGGTCGACCTCGGCCCCCGCCCAGGCCTGTCGACAGATCTCAATGAGTTCTTCGGTGCGTCCGACGCGGTGGCGTCGTACCGTCGCGAAACCGTCGTACTCGATGTCGCGGTAGCCCATCCCGAGTCCAAGGGTGAAACGGCCATCCGAGAGGACGTCCAAGAAGGCGGCATCCTCGGCCATGCGAATCGGATCGTGCAGGGGGGCCAGAGCCAGCCCATACCCGACCGTGATGCGTTCGGTTGCCTGCAGCATCGCTGCACAGCTGGCGGCAAGCGAGCCGACGAAATGCGAATCGTGGAAGTGGTGTTCGCTCACCCAGACACTGTCGAGTCCCGCGGCTTCAGCAGCCTGGACCTGCGAGATGTCGGTACGCAGTGTCTGGCCGTGTGTCAGGCCGAGTTCGGGATGCCACTCTCCCGTGAACACACCGAGGCCGAGTTCGATGGCCATGGCGGTCAGACCCGCACAGCGGCGCGTGTCTCGAGTCCACCGCCGGTTGCGCTGTACCAATCGGAGAGGATGCCGATACCGGTGCGGAGCGCGTTCTCGGAGGTCGCCAGCGAGAGTCGCAGGCTCCCGCTCGCCTCGGTTCCGAATGCGGTGCCGGGTGCCGTGGCAACTCCGCGCTCGACCAGGTCGAGGGCGGTGAGCCGAGCGTCGACCCCGGGCGCCAGCTGCATCATGAGGTAGAACGCGCCGCCGGGGGTGCGTGTGGGAATGCCGGCGTCTTCGAGGAGTCCAACGGCAAGATCGCGCCGCGCACGGTAGGCATCGCGCATCGCGGCCACCGGGGTCTGGTCACCGGTGAGCGCAGCGAGGGCTGCCGCCTGGGTGACACTCGATAGGCACGAGATGGATGCCTCCAGCACGCGCGTGAGCGGATCAGTCAGCCAGGTCGGCACAAGTGCATAGCCGACTCGCCACCCGGTCATGGCGTAGGTCTTGGAGGTGCTGTAGACCGACACGGCATGATCGGGCGCGAGAGCTGCAGCGCAGGTCGGGGCGCCGTCGAAGATGATCTCGTCGTACACCTCGTCGCTGAGCACCAGGATGTCGCGCTCGATGGCGATCGCGATGATCTGTTCGATCACCTCTCGCGGCGCGACGGCTCCGGTCGGATTGGACGGGGAATTGATGACGATGATCCGCGTGTCGGCGGTGAGCGCCCGACGGATGTCATCGGGGTCGGGAACGTACCCGCGTTCAGCACGCACCGGGTAGCGCTGCACGCGGCCGCCCGCGAGCAGCGCCTGCATTTCGTAATTGGGCCACGCGGGGTCGGGGATGAGCACCCCGTCGCCGGGCGTGATCAGGGCACGGATGACGGAATCGATCGCGTGCACCGCGCCGTGGCTGACCAGGACGCGGTCTGCGGAAATGTCGAGGTCGTAGCGGCGTCGCACAGACGCTGCCGCGGCATCGCGCACGGTCGGCATACCGGCGGCCTGCACGTAGGAACTCCCCCGGCGCGCGGCGTCCGCTGCTGCGTCCACGATGTGCGCGGGAGTGGCGAAGTCGGGTTCACCGATTTCGAGCCGCACGAGGGGGACTGCGGATGCGAGCGCCAGGTCGACGATCTCGCGGATCCCCGAGTGCGGCAGCTCGCCCAGAGCGGGCCTCGGTCTCGGCATGGCGTCCCTTCGCTCAGGTGGCCCGCACCCGCGGGAGTACGAATCGATTGTATGTTGCCCTCGCAAGACTACCGCCCGAATGTAAACTAAATGTGGCGTTCAACTTTGCTTTCGCAAGGTATTTTCCAGCCGCATATGACTGAGGGAGCACTGTGATAGCTCGTATCGGCGCGTGGGCGCTGCTCGGATCGCCCGCAGCTGCGGCAGTGCTGGCCGCGACCGGCCCGGACTGGCTCGTGGTGGATGCCCAGCACGGTCGATTCGATGACCGTGCCGTCTGCGACACCCTCGCGGTGGTGGCAGACCTGCCTTCGCGCCCGCAGACGTTCGTGCGGGTCGCGGACGGGGCGGCATGGCTGATCGGGCGGGCTCTGGATGCAGGTGCCGACGGCGTCATCGTTCCGATGGTCCAGGACGCCGACGCGGCAGCCGCTGCTGCGCGCGCCTGCCGCTATCCGCCGCTCGGGGCGAGGTCGTGGGGCCAACTGGCGGGAACGACGGGACGCGTCGCGGTTCCCGCGGCGCAGGTCAACGACACCGTACAGTGCGCCGTCATGGTCGAGACGGCAACCGCGATCGGACATGTCGAAGAGATCGCTGCGACGCCAGGGATCGACATGGTCTTCGTCGGACCGTTCGATCTCGCTCTCTCACTTGGAGTGGACGTCAACGATCTGCTCTTCGATGAGCGAGACGGCAACCCTCTGGACAGAATCGTCGCAGCCTGCCGCCGTCACGGGATCTCGGCCGGCGCGTTCGCGGGTTCACCCGAGCGCGCTCGTCTCCTCATCGCTCGCGGCTTCGACACGGTCTCGGTTGCCGTCGACAGCGCTGTGCTGTCCGAGGCTGCCACCGCCTCGCTCACTGCCGCACGCGCCGGGTCGTGAACGTCCGGACCGGCGCGTTCAGTCCTCGGGCAGCGCCGGGAGTTCGGGTTCTGCGCCACCGAGCAGGGTGGCTGGTGTCCGCGTCCGCACGATCTCACCGATCCCCAGGAAGGTCTCGATGCGCTGGAGGCCTCGGATGGGCCAAATGCGATCGAGCAACAAGCGCTGCAAGTGTGCGTGATCACGGATGCGAAAGCGTGCCATGAGGTCGTAGCTTCCTGTGACAACGGTCAGATCGCTCAGCTCCGGCAGATCGCGCAGCGCAGAGACAATGCCTTGCACGTCGGCGTCGGTAGCGAGGGTCATCGGGATGTAGACGATGCCGGGATAACCCAGCGCCGCCCAATCGACGACGGTCGTGTATCCGGTGATGAGGCCCTGTCGTTCGAGGCGGGCAATGCGCTCGCCGACAGCAGGCGGTGACATGCCGACCTCCCGGGCAAGCTGCCGCTGCGACACGCGGGGGTCGGCGACCAGCAGCCGCAACAGCTGACGGTCGACGTCATCGAAACCCACGACGTCAACGGTCGGAAGCACTTCGAAGGTCATCGACGCCATCGGCGAGGGCCTGGGAGACGAACCGGGTCGCTGGGTCGCATCGGGCTCGGAGTTCGACATGCGCGGCATCCTCTCGCGAGACGTTTTCTTGAGCATAGGGGTAGGTCAGCGCCCGGTAGCGAGGAGGTCGTGCGGGTGGGTGTTGATCGACTCGGCACCGGTCTCGGTGAGCAGGAAGACGTCTTCGACGCGCACCCCCACCCGGCCCGGCAAGAAGATGCTGGGTTCGAGCGTGAACAGCATCCCGGGGCGCAGCGGTGTGTTGTCTTCGGCCGAGAGGAACGGATGCTCGTGCACGTCCAGCCCGATGCAATGACCGACGCGGTGGCGGAAGCCCTCGCCGTAGCCGGCGTCGTCGATGACTGCGCGGGCCGCCTTGTGCGCCTGACCGCCGGTGGCTCCGGGGACTGCCGCGACGCGCGCCGCTTCCTGGGCTGCCATGACGATGGCGTGCACGCGCTCGTATTCGGCAGAGGGCTCGCCGATGTGCACGGTGCGACCGAAGTCGCTGCAGTACCCGCGCACGATCGCGCCGTAGTCGAAGCTCACTCCCGTACCCGCCGTGAGCGCGTCGGTGGAGACCCGCACCGATGCATCGCGCCCGAGATGAGGACCCATCCCCCACACGCCGGTGTCGAACGACGGTCCCGTCGAGCCGTGTCGGCGCATCCGCAGCTCGACCTCGCTCGCCAGTTCGATCTCGGTCATCCCCGGCACCACGAGCGGGGTCACCTCGCGGAGCACCTCGTCGGCGATGTGCGCCGCCCGACGCATGAGGGCGATCTCGTGATCGTCTTTGATCGCCCGGATGCCCGCCAGCACCGGGTCGGCGATGATGAGGTCGATCCCGGGGCGGTGCCGGGCAAGCTCGACACCGACCTCGGCCCAGGTGCGCGAGGTGACGCCCACGCGCGTGCCGGGGAACCTGTCGAACGCGGCGGTGAACACCGCGCGGCCGTCGTCGGTCTCGGTGGCGGTGACGAGGTCACCCTCGACCCCGTCCGGCAGGTCGAACTCCTGGAAGTGGCGGGTGAGCACCAGCAACGGTTCGCGTCCCGGCGCGAGGAAGGCGCCGGAGATCCAGTGGTTGGTATAGGCGATCGCCCCGAAACTCGGGGCTCGGCGGGGGATGCCGAGGTAGTACT
Organism: Microbacterium sp. NPDC076895; assembly: GCF_040687115.1. Lineage (NCBI taxonomy): Bacteria > Bacillati > Actinomycetota > Actinomycetes > Micrococcales > Microbacteriaceae > Microbacterium > Microbacterium sp. NPDC076895. The sequence continues at coordinate 9,846 of NZ_JBFBMQ010000003.1, read as the reverse complement.
CGAAGTCGGCCTGATCGGCGGGAAGGAACAACACCTCGATGCCCTCGGCATCCAAGCGCTCGTACAGACGCGCACGACGAGCGACGTGGTCGAAGGGGCGGGTCAGTGCGGTGTCGACATCCATGGCGGGGCTTCCTGAGGGGGCGAACGGGGTCAGGGCAGCTCGCGCCAGGGCGCGAGGGCGGGCAGCACGTAGCGGCCGAGCAGGTCGATGCCGTTCTGCTCGTCGATGCCGTGCGGGGTGCCGAACTCGATGCGGTCGACACCCGCCTCGATGAGGGCGACGGCGTGCTCGGCGATGTCGTCGGGAGATCCGGCGAAGGCGAACCGGTCGAGCACGTCCCGCGGAATCCAGGCGCCCGCGCCGTCGTGGTCGCCGTCGGCCAGGTGGGTGCGGATGCGATCGAGCATCCCCTCGGGGAGCTGAACGGTGGGATCGTACGCGGCGATGACATCGAGGTACATCGCAACCTGGGCGCGGGCGTGGCGGCGAGCGAGTTCGGCATCCCGGTCGACGACGGTCACCGCGCCGAGCACGACCGAGACATCGCCCGGCGAACGTCCGGCCCGCTCGATGCCGGGGGCGAGCCGAGCGCGAGTCAGGCCGACCATGTCGGGATTGGCGCTGCCGCCGATCTTGATCTCGTCTGCGGTGGCACCCGCCAGCGCGGCCCCCTTCTCCCCCCAACTGCCAACCAGGATCTGCAGCGGACTCGAGGGCAGCGAGCGCAGGCCGGCGCCCGGCGCCAACGAGAACGTGCGTCCGGGAACGCCCCGGGTGTCACCTTCCCAGAGCGCGCGGATGACGGCGATCGCCTCACCAAGGGCGCCCAGGGGGCGCTCGGGCCGGATGCCGAGATCGTCGAGCCACGAACCGCGGGCGATGCCGAGGTAGGCGCGCCCCCCACTACGTTCGTGCAGGGCTGCTTGCATGCCAACGAGCTCGACGGGGTGGATGAGGAACGGGTTCCAGCACGCGCAGCCGAGCCGGATGCGTTCGGTTGCCTCCGCCATTTCGAGCAGGGCCACAATCGCGGGCTGGTACCAGAGGTCGGAGAACACGCTCACCCCGTCGAAGCCGTGAGCTTCGGCGGCGCGGGCGATCTCGGCGTAGCGCCCGGGGGCTTTGTCGGTCTGCAGCCCGAGGCTGATCTGCACGCTCATGTCAGGTCGTCGGAGCGCAGTTCGACACGACGCGTGCGCTCGAGCCGCATGATGAGGCGTTCCTCGGGGTCGGGGCACGCGATTTCGCTGTCTCGTTCAAGCCAGTCCCCCGCGGGCAGGTCACGCTGTTTGGCCGGGATCAGAGGAAGCGCTGCCTGCAGGGCGTAAATGCAGAAGTGGCCACCGTCGGGCAGACGCAGCTTGCTGCTGTCGGTCACCTCGCACCAGTCGCCGGGGCGCATGCCGCACACCGAGCGCCCCTCGATGCGGTCGACGGTCAGCCGCACGTCCCAGAGGGTCATGTCGGTCGCCGGTTCGCCGGTCGCGGCATCCGTACCGCCCAGGTCTTCGATGCTCACGACGCGTCCTCGCGGACGATGACCCCGCGGCGAACGACAGTGTGCAGCGAGCGCAGGGCGCTGGGGTGTGCCGTCGGGTCGTCGGGGGTGATGACGAGGTCGGCGTCGAACCCGGGGGCGAGGTGCCCGACCCGGTCGCCGATGCCCAGCCACGCGGCGGGCGCGCCGGTCGCGGCGTGCAGGGTCTGCCAAGCATCCAGGCCGGCGTCGTGCATGTGCTCGAGCTCGCGCACGACCGCTGTCGTGCCCTCGAACGGCCAGAACGGCGGCATGTCGCTGCCGAGCAGGATGTCGACCCCGGCGTCGACCGCCGCTTCCTCATGAAGCCGGGAATCACCGGCCTGTGGCAAGTGAGCGGACGATCGACACTCACGTGGGAAGAAAGCGTTCGCATCGACCTCTATTACGTCGAGAACTGGAACCTCGCAGGTGACCTGGCCATCCTGCTCAAGACCGCCAAAGCGGCCGTCGTCCCGGGCGAGAGCGCCCACTGAGCGCGGGCGTTTTCTTGCGCGACACACGAGCGTGGTAGGAACGAACGGGCACCCCTGATCGGGGGTCAGGAGCCACACACCGCACGACCCGGAGGATCAATGCGCCTGTCAGTCATCGGATGTGGATACCTCGGAGCCGTGCACGCGGCAGCGATGGCATCCATCGGGCACGACGTCGTCGGCATCGACGTCGACCAGCGCAAGATCGACGCGCTCTCGAAGGGTGAGGCTCCGTTCTTCGAACCTGGACTTCCCGAGATCCTTGCCGAGGGTGTGGCATCCGGTCGCCTCCGGTTCACGACCGACCTGAGCGAAGCGCGCGGCGCGAAAGTGCACTTCGTCGGCGTCGGTACGCCGCAGCAGAAAGACGGGTACGGTGCCGACCTCACCTACGTGAACGCCGCTGTCGACGGCCTCCTCCCCTTCCTCTCTCCGGGCGACATCGTCGCGGGCAAATCGACGGTTCCCGTCGGCACGGCTGCCGAACTCACCCCCCGCGTCGAAGCCGCCGGGGCGACACTGGTGTGGAACCCCGAGTTCCTGCGCGAAGGCTGGGCCGTGCAAGACACGATCGACCCCGACCGGCTCGTCGTGGGCGTCCCGTCGACTGATGCGGGCGCCGCAGCTGTCGACATCCTGAAAGAGGTGTACGCGCCGCCGGTCGCGAAGGGCACGCCGTTCATCGTCACCGACCTGGCCACCGCCGAGCTCGTTAAGGTGTCGGCCAATGCGTTCCTCGCGACCAAGATCTCGTTCATCAACGCGATGGCCGAGATCGCCGAGGTCGTCGGCGCAGACGTCACCCAGCTCGCCGACGCGATCGGCCACGACGCGCGCATTGGGCGCAAGTTCCTCGGCGCCGGAATCGGTTTCGGTGGCGGATGCCTCCCCAAAGACATCCGTGCCTTCTCGGCCCGCGCCGAAGAACTCGGCCGCGGCGAATCAGTCGCGTTCCTGCGCCAGATCGATGAGATCAACATGCGCCGCCGCGACCGGGCTGTGCAGCTCGTGGTCGACGGGCTCGGCGGATCCGTGTTCAAGAAGAACGTCACCGTGCTCGGCGCCGCCTTCAAGCCACACAGCGATGACATCCGCGACTCCCCGGCGTTGGACGTCGCCGTGCGCCTGCACGGGCTCGGCGCCTGGGTCACCGTCACCGACCCCGAAGCGATCGCGAATGCTCAGGCTAAGCATCCACAGCTGAACTACGTCGCCGACCGCGACGAGGCCCTGCGGTCGTCTGACGCAGTGGTCGTGGTCACCGAGTGGGACGAATACCGTCGGCAGATGCCGCCCGAGCATGTCTCGACACTCACGGAGGGGCGCGTGATCGTCGACGGACGCAACTGCCTGGATGCCGACGCCTGGCGCGCCGCCGGCTGGACCTACTACGGTATGGGGCGCCCGTAGGTTAGCCCCGGGCCCTCGCGCCGCGATGGCCCCTCCTCCCCGCGCTCGCGATTGAGACCCGATCTCCGAAACGCAATGAACACAACCATCCAGTAATGTTCGCGTGTTATCGCTGGGGGAAGGGGTCGACGTGACACATCACGGTGTTTCGAACTGGACTAGCCGGCTGCCGATTTGGGTCCTCGTTATGGGACTCGTTCTCGGAGTCTTGCTACCCGTCGCGTCCAGCGACCACGCGGACGCTGGAGTCAACTCGTTCTCGTCCGCGCCGATCCCAACCATTAGCGGGACGGTGACGGTTGGGTCCACGCTGACCGCGAACCCGGGCACCTGGAAACCATCCGCGGCCCTCTCCTATCAGTGGAAACGCGACGGCAAGCCCATCGCTGGCGCGACTTCCAAGACCTACAAAATCCCCCTCACCGACGCCGGCAAACCGATCACTGTGACCGTCACAGGGAGAAAGAGCGGTTACAAAACCACCAGCAAGACCAGCAGCAAGAAGACGCCTCCGCAGCTGTCGTTCTCCGCCGCGCCAACACCAACGATCTCGGGAACGACGAAAGTCGGCTCCACACTTACCGCGAAACCGGGAACGTGGAAACCATCCGCGACGCTGACCTACCAGTGGAAACGCGACGGCAAGCCCATCTCCGGCGCGACCAAACCGTCATACAAGCTCACCGCGGCAGACGCCGGCAAACCCATCACCGTTACCGTCACAGGCACGAAGGTCGGCTACAAGACCACCAGCGAGACTAGCAGCAAGAAGCTCATCGCGAACTCAGTGTGGAAAGTGACGTCGAAGGGCATCGGCCCAGTGGCGCTTGGGTCCAGTGCAGCAGATGCCGAGAAGGCCCTCGCTGGAACTGGTCACAGCGTTATTGAACTATGCAATAGCTGGAACGACTGGGCCGTGGTGGCATGGACGGATCTACGAACCGGCAAAGTAACATCGATCGACCTCGTCGGCCCCCCCGGAAAGGATTCCCCGAAGACCGACGCAGGAATTACTCTCGGCACCCCCGAGTCGACTCTCAAGTCCCGCGGCTACAAGCTCATACGCAATGACGATCTGCATTGGTACTCGTGGACCGAGAACGGCACCCCTTTCATGGCGGAAGCGCTCAGCGGAAAGGTCCACCGACTGAGCGTAGGCAGCAACGAGCTCCCCTGGGACTATTGCAGCTAGAGGATCTCGCAGGCCGAGTGCCGAGCGTGACCCTCCCAGCACTCGACTGTCGGTGCGTGCTTGTGCTCATTGGCGCGGCATCCTGACTCATGAACAGATCACAGTACGGGAAAATTCATACATACGTACTAATATGGCGCCGCTTAACCCCGAACCAATGTCGGAGGCCGGTGTCATGATTAGTACATGCATTCGAACTGGGTTATCGAGTTCAGCGAGGCGCAGACCGCCGAGCTGACCTCGATCCTCGCTGCCGTTCAGCAGGCGGATGCCGCGCTTGCCGCCGCCGAAGCGGCCCGCGTCCGCGCTCTCGCTCGCGCGGGCGAGTTGGCTCGCGAGGTGTCGGCGGGCAAGCCGTCCCGGGTGCGCGAGCACGACATGGCCCTGCGCAGCATCGCCGCCACGATCGGGGTTCCGTCGCGCGTGTCCGACCGGTCGATGCAACGCCAGATCGGCGAAGCGACGCGGCTCGCCGAACGCTACCCCGGTACCCTCGAAGCCCGCAGCCTGGGCGAAATCACCCGCCAGCACGTCTATGCGATTCAGGATGCCGCCGCCGACCTGCCCGACGAAGCCATCCCCGCCTTCGAAGCCGAAGCACTCGAGCGATGCCGGCGCGACACCGTCGGTCGCGTCAAGGCCGAGCTCGAGATCCTTGCACAGCGGATGCATCCCCGCAGCTTCGCCGAACGGCACGCCTCCGCGCGCGAAGACCGCCGCATCACAGTCAGCCCCCTGCCCGACGGGATGTCGTCGCTGTACCTGGTCGCGCCCACCCCGGTCATCGCGGGCATCGACGACCGCCTGCACCAGATGGCCACCGTCATCATCGACGTACGCAACGCGGCCAAAGCGGCAGCCGGCGCTCCAGCTGGCGCTCCAGGAGAAGACGGCGCCAGAATCCCGGCCGACATCCTCGCCACCGATACTCGCACCCGCGCTCAGATCCGCGCCGATATCGCGGCCGACATCCTCCTCACCGGATCCCCCTTCGCCGACCCCACCATCACCGGCGACGGACCCGGCACGCTCGGCGCGATTCGCGCGAAGATCCAGGTCGTCGTTCCAGCCCTCAGCCTCCTCAAGCCCGAAGGCGACGAGAACCGCCACGCAGAACCCGCCGACCTCGTCGGCTACTCCCCCATCGACGCCGAAACCGCCCGCGCCATCGCCGAAGCCTGCGATACCTGGTGGGAACGCCTCGTCACCCACCCCGTCACCGGCGTCGTCCTCCACACGAACGGCTACCAGCGCACCTCTGCCATCGACCGACATCTGCGAGCACGCGACCGGCACTGCCGATTCCCCGGATGCCGCCTCCCCGCCATCCGCTGCGAGGTCGACCACACGATCGACCATGCCCTCGGCGGCAAAACGGATGTATGCAACCTCGCCCACCTCTGTCAACGACATCACTCGATGAAACAGTTTGCAGGCTGGAAAGTCAGACAGCTCGAGGGCGGCATCCTCGAATGGACCTCACCGGTCGGAACCACCTACACCGACTATCCACCCACACCAGGCGTCCACTTCGCGCCCGATCCCTACGACCTGAGCGCGCCCCCGCCCCCGGATACCGCACCCGCCGACGCTTCCGATGCGCCATTCTGACGCTACCCAGCACCATCCGTCGATCTCACGGCCGCGGGCCTCAGGCGCGTGGCTTACCCGTGGCCGTCGGCGGCGACCGCTTCGCGCGCAGCCGTTCGTGCGCGGCCGTTAGCGCGTACCCGCTAGCGCGCGGCCCCCCGTGCGGAACCTTCAGTCGACAATGACCCCGCCACCGCGACCGCCGAGAGGCGTCGCGTCCTTCGCGAGCGTCAGGTTTTTCGCTGCACGCCGGGAACGGCGCACGACGCCAGCGAACCCGGGCAGGTCACCGACGTAACGCTTCACGAGGCGCCCGGGTTCGGTCATCATGCGGTGAAGGAACTCGAGGTTCGCCGCCTGCATCCACCGAGGAGCTCGCGCAACCTCACCGGCAAGAAAGTCGATACCGGCGCCGACGCCGAGATATACGGCGGGCACACCAGCAGCAGCCATGAGCTGCAGCGCAAGAGCCTCCTGCTTCACAGCGCCGACTCCGATCAAGACGAGATCTGCCTGATGCTCTCTGATCTCGCGGGCGAGCACCGCCGGAGCCTCGGGAGAAGCCAGGAACTCCTCCGACGCCTCGTTGCTGCGAACGTTCCATCCTGCCGAGGCCAGCCGGGCCGACGCGCGGCGCGACGCCTCACTCGATGACCCACCGATCAAAAACAGTCGACGGCCTGCAGCATCCACCTCCGCGAGCCGCTCGAGAATCCCACTGCCGGTGGTCCGGTCAACGACCCCTGAGCCGAGCGATCGCGCCAGCCGCACAACGGGCCAACCATCGGCGAGGTGAAGGTCAGCCCGGCGATAGGCCGTACCAAGCATCTCGGAACGTTGGAGCATCGCCAGGTGGTTCATATTCGGAGTGACCACGAGCCGTGCCGTGCCCGCAGAGAGGGGGCCACGACGAGAGAGGATCATCTCCACCACCTCGGCTTCAGAGAGCTCATCGATCGTGAAGCTCGCGGTAGCGGTCACGATCGGTCGAGCATCCTGAGAATCCCGCCGCGAAATGCCACGAGCGCTATCGCCGGTCTGAGCGGGCCGCGATTGGATGATTGTCATGGACGTCTCCGAAAGTCATGCACACCAGCAAGAAGAGCCAGGTGTGTCGCAGCACCAAAAGTAGCCACTTCACCGGCGGAAAAGCGGGCAGTGTTGACCCAGAGATTCCCCAAGATTCGGCCACCGCCTTGAGGTGTTCTTGAGGATTGATCAGCAAGCGCGTGGCGTCGCTCAGACGACCGCCCCAACCCCATCACCAGCGCCACCAGGCGACGGCGCGGCAACCTCATGCTCCGCGTCCTCGCGTAGCGACCCACCACCGCCCGAACGGCCCACCCGCTCACCTGCATCCCCCGCGCGCGCCGCACGGAGTGACTGCCGCACGACAGCGAAGTACGGGACGACATCGCCGACGTAGCGGCGGATCATCGGACCAGGACGAACGAGAATGCGATGGAAGAACTCGAGATGCAACCGCTGCAACCACACCGGTGCGCGAGCGACCTCGCCGGCAAGGAAGTCGATAGCCGCACCGACCCCGAGATATACCGCGGGAGCTGTGCTTTCTCGCATGAGTGCGAGCGCAAGGACTTCTTGTTTGATCGCCCCCAGCCCAACCAGCACGATGTCGGGCTGAAACTCGTCCGCCAGGGTGGCCAGTTCAGCGATGCTCCCCTCGCGGGCGAGCCACTCGGCGCTCGCCTCATGCGAACGCACTGACCAGCCCGCCTCTGCCAACCGCGCCGCGGCGCGCTCGCTGGAGGCGAGGGTCGACCCCCCGATCACAAGAATCCGCCGTCCCTCGCCCGGCGATTTCGCGAGCCGCTCAACGATGCCGCTCCCGGTCGTCCGTGCGATGATCTCGACGCCAAGCAGCTGCGCCAGCCGAACAACCGGCCAGCCATCAGGCAGGTGTAGGTCTGCGCGGCGATACGCTTCACCCAGCTCCTCGGATCTCTGCAAGATCGCGAGGTGATTCATGTTGGGCGTCACAATGAGCTTCGGTGCTCCCGCTGCAAGCGGTGCTCCCCGGGTCAGAAGAAGCTCAATGATGTCCAACTCGGTGTGCGCGTCAATGCGAAACGCCACGGTGGTCGTGACAATGGGGCGCGGCAACCCGCGCTTCGCGGGGCGCAGCAAGGCGCGCCGTCGCATGCTCATCACCACAGCCCCCAGCGGAAAAAGACATCAGAGTTCGGGCGCCTCGGGCACCATCGGCGAAAGCTCCTGAGCCAAAAGATAGTCGTCAGCGGCATCCGCTCGTCTCCGGAACCGACTCGGACGCAGCGAACTCAGCAAATCTTGCGGAAATCTTGCGCATTCCCCGGTTGCGCGGGTGAGGCAGCGGGTGAGATACGGGGTGAACTATCTTTCCTGTGACCGATCACGGGTCGACTCATCCCGTCGCCAGGTATCACGACCTTTCCGCGCGTCCATGCGCGCAGCGATTCCCGCCGCCACATAAACCCCGACATAGACCGTGAAGTCTGCCCACCGCGCAGGCGTGCGAGCCACCCGTCCGATGAGACCTCGTACAGATGAACCGGAAGCTTCAGCAGTCTCGGGGAACCGCCCGGGGTTCGCCGCGCGAAACGCACCGAACTCCGTGTTCCCCCGCCGCCACCGTGTCATCCGGCGCACCTGGTCGCGCAGCGTCCGGGGGGCCCGCACCGAAAAGTCGGCGCCCACGACCGTCCGCTCAGTGCGAGCGAAGCTCTCTTGCACGAACAGATCATCCGCGATCAACATCGGCCAGTCAGCGATCCGACGGTGCCCCTCGCGATTGACCGCGTAGACGCCTGAGCCGATCATCGCGTTACGCCGATAGTCCGTCATCTCCCAGACCCGAAAGTAAGCGCGCACCCACCCATTCGAAGCCGATGTGTCCACGATCATCCGCGCCGACGCCGCCCGTGCACCCTGCACATCCAACGCCGCCACGAGCGCCCGCAGACCCGCCGTGTCTATGTCGACGTCAGCGTCCAGATACACCCGCGGAAAAGTCTCCGCGATCTCGTCGCCGTGGCGCAGGGCAGCGATCTTCGAAGCCGTCGAGATCTCCTCGACGATCGCGTCGGGCGCCGCACGCCGCCCAACGTCGGCCGTCGCATCCGTCGACCCGTTGACCACGACGATGACGGCGAACTCTCCAGGCAGAGCATCCGCCAGCATCGTGGTGAGGCATCGTTCAATCACGGATGCCTCGTTGTGGGCGGGAATCACCACGCTTGCCAGAGGTCTCATCCGGATCAGCGTAGCGACCTGCAGGCCTTCGTCAGCCCCCGATATGATCGGACCCAGCCTCACCGATCCGATCAGCGCGCGAGCGCCGAAGACTCCGAAGGGCCCGCGTGTCGGCTCCCCGAATCCTTTTCCTCGCCGACGAGTTCCTGCATCCCAAGAACCGTGGCGGTCGCGTCGAAACAGCCAACGAGGTCGAGCTCATCAGCAAAGTCCTCAGGTTTCCCCTTCACCTCCTCGTTCCGCGAGATCCCTGGACAACACCGGATGACGAAGCTGCCCACCGGAGGGCACTAGACGATATGAGCCTTCGGTCCTCTTGAGGCTGGGGCCTCGATTCGCGTAAGCGTGGGTTGCCAGCCTGTGGGGGCTGGCCTATCCGACAGGC